>PWFE01000053.1 GCA_003554115.1 Haloferacaceae archaeon
GCTGGCATCTGGGCGTCGCCGCGCTGGTAGGCACCGAAGGCGTCTTCGAGTGCAGCGATAAGCTCGCCCATCGGCGCGTTTGCCCGAACGTCGTCGCCGGCAAGCAGGAGTGTGTGCATACCGAGTTTTTTTGTGAGCGCGATATTAACGAGTGGGGAACGGTTCGATAGCGTCGACGGCACAGCCACAGGCTACTACGAATTAGAGAACTACTAACAGCAGAATGGTGTTCGTTTGCGGGTCGGTCCGGTGAGTCAGCCGGTGGTCGATATGAAAGTCAGTGGCCTGACTTTGATCGTCTCGTGGGGGCCGACGTCGCCGGCCGCCCGCTCGACATCCAGGCGGTTTGCCACTCGCCAGTGGCTCATTTTTTCCCGCCTCGCTTACATCGTGTCACCGAGCTTGCTCGGTGGCTTATGTGGAATTTAAGTCCTTGACTTTCACATTGCGCCGCCCATACCACCCATACCGCCCATGCCACCCATGCCGCCGGGTGCGCCACCTTCCTCGTCACCGTCTCCTTTGGTCGAGAGATCGCCGGCGGCAATGATGTCGTCGATCTTGAGGACGAGGTTTGCGGCCTCTGCGGCGGAGGCAATCGCCTGCTCTTTGGCGTGGGCTGGCTCAACGATGCCGGCCTCATACGTGTCTTCGACGTTACCACTGAAGGCGTTTAGTCCAGCGTGGGTGTCGCCGCCCTCGTGTTCGGCACGGAGGTCGACGAGCAGGTCGATCGAATCGAGACCAGCGTTTTCGGCAAGCACACGAGGGACGAGTTCGAGCGAGTCGGCGAACGCTTCGACAGCTAGCTGTTCGCGGCCCGAGACGCTGTCGGCGTAATCGCGGAGCCGGGAGGCGAGTTCAACCTCTGGTGCACCGCCGCCGGCGAGCACGCGGCCGTCCGAAACCGTAGTGGAAACCACATCAATCGCGTCGTTAATTCCGCGTTCGAGTTCGTCGACGATGTGGTCGGTCGAACCGCGGAGCAACAGCGTGACGCCGTGGACCTCATCGCCAGTGCCTTCGACGTAGAACAGCTCGTCGTCTTCGTCGCGGCGGACCGACCCCTCACCGAGATCGCTGGCGGTCAGCGAGTCGAGATCGGAGACAACCGAGCCACCGAGGACGTTTTTGAGGAACTTGATGTCGGATTTCTTCGTCCGACGGATAGCCAAGATTCCCTCTTTGGCCAGATAGTGCTGGGCGAGATCGTCAATTCCCTTCTGACAGAAGACGACGTCTGCGCCGCTTTCGACGATCTGCTCGACTTTCTGTTTGAGCTGGGCTTCCTCTTTGTCGAGGAACTGCTGGAGCTGCTCGGGCGTCTCGATCGACACTTGGGTGTCGACGTCGGCCTCTTCGATCTCGATTGGCTCGTTCAACAAGAGCGTGTCAGCCGACTCGAAGTTCGTCGGCATGTCGTCGTGGACCGGGTTCTTGTTGATAACCGCACCAACAAGGAGATCTGACTCACCGGCCGACCGACCGGTCTGAGTCTCGATTTTGACGTTTTCGAGATCGACGACGTGGCTGCCGTCGTCGGCTTCGACGGTGACCTGCTGGACGGCGCGGACGACGAGATCGGCGAGGACGTCTTTTTCGAGCTCGGCACCCTTGCCGGTCATCGATGTCTCGGCGACTTTTTTGAGGAGTTCCTCGTCTTCGGGGTCGACGGGTTCGGCGATGTTGTCGACTTCCTCGCGGGCTTTCTCGCTGGCGAGATGGAAGCCTTTGATGATTGCCGTTGGGTGAATCTCCTGTTCGAGGAGGTCTTCAGCGTTTTTCAGGAGTTCGCCGGCGATTGCGACGGCCGTGGTGGTGCCGTCGCCTGCTTCGTCTTCCTGTGTTTCGGCGACCTCAACGATCATCTCGGCGGTCGGGTTGTCGATGTCCATCTCGGTGAGGATGGTGACGCCGTCGTTGGTGATGGTGACATCGCCCATCGAGTTGACGAGCATTTTGTCCATTCCCTTCGGACCGAGTGTCGAGCGGACAGCTTCGGCGACCGACCGAGCTGCCGAAATGTTGTACTGCTGGGCGTCCTTATCCTGGACGCGCTGGGAGTCTTCTCCAAGAATGATCATCGGCTGGCCTTGCTGCATGCGCTGACTCATGATTCGTTCGACTGATTGTTTGTGATTCTATATAAATCTTTTGAGTGCAAACACAGGCACAGACTCCAACAGACCAGCCGGACAGCCATCAAAATACGCAGATAGCAGTCGGGTTGTGAATTTTTGTGTGGATATCTACCACACACCAAGACTGCTCACGACACCGTCTTCTGGCGGCTTTTATATACCATTATGAGCGCATCAATCGAGTTGGTAGTCGACACTAGGGAGTTACGTCGTGAGAAAACGAAGACAACAGACAAAAGGCCGACAGCTCAGGTTTCGAGTTCGCTCGGATCAGTCAGAAAGTCGCTGTCGACACGCTCAGGCTCCGGGGGCTCGTCATGTTCGCCCAGCAACTCACGCTCGCGTTCGTTCAGTTTCGATTCGAGTTGGGCGCGTTTGTTGCGGCCTTTCCGTTCGCGGCCTGCTTTCGTGTCTGGCATTGTCAACCATGACAACACCACACATACATATGAGTCTTTCCCTTTTGACAACATTTCACACAGTAGCAGGTGAGTCCAGGATACCGAACGGTGATGGCGCGATAGTAGGCACTGATAATACCGGAAATGGGATTTGAACCACGGTCGCTTCGCTCCCTGATTCAAAACCCTCTCAGTTACCGTTTTACCGAGCAGCAGTGATTGCGGCGCGATGGACGCGCCGCTGGATGGTGCTGCTCTGAAAGAAACGCCAGGAGAGGGATTTGAACCACGGTCGCTTTGCTCTCTGGTTCAAATCCACTCAGAAATCGGTTCATGGATCAGCGGGAATCGTAGTGCGATGAAACGCACTGCTTGTGGGTGCTGATCCGAGAAAACGCCAGGAGAGGGATTTGAACCCCCGATCCCAAAGGGAACACGCTTTCCAGGCGTGCGCCTTACCGCTCGGCCATCCTGGCCCGTAGTGATAGTAGCCCGCTTGCGATTTTAAGTCCTTCCCTTCGTGGCCAGCCATGGCTCGGCGAAATACGAGACAGTTCCGACTGTCACGCCAACTAACAGCCCGATCGAGAGCATCCCCACGTAGCTCGTCGGCAGCGAGTCGACTGCGATCAGATACCCTTGGGCCAACACGACGAACAGCATGCCACCGATTATTCCCCACAGGAGACTGGATTTGGTTCGGCGTCTCACGGCTCCAGCGTGGCCACGGCTTCGATTTCGATGTCGACACCTTTCGGCAGCGCGCCCGCCTGTACGGCACTCCGGGCCGGCGGCTCATCATCGAAATACGTGCTGTAGACTTCGTTCATTGGCTCGAAATCGTCGATATCAGCCAGAAACACCGTCGTCTTCAGGATGGCGTCCGCGCCTAGGCCCTCTGAGTTAAGAATCGCCAGCACATTGTCAAGTGCCTGTTCGGTCTGGGTGGCAATCGAGGCCTCCTCAAGCAGTTCGCCGTCGGGCGTCAGCGGAATCTGACCTGCCGTGTACAGCGTCGACCCATCGGTCGTCGCCTGGCTGTAGGCACCAACGGCTTGCGGTGCATCATCAGTGGATATCGTCCGTTTCATACGTGGCTGTTCGATTCCAGCGCGAAAACTGCATCGTCAGCCGACCACTCAACAGGGCTGAAAAACCATTACCTACACTGATGATAATGATATGCTATGGCAATAACAGACACACAGTCGACCTCGCTGTGTCGACGCTGTGGGTTCACGGCGGCTTCGGGCAGCGACGAGTGGAACGAGATCAGTGCGCCACCGTTCGACCGTATCACGCAGTGTCCCGAATGCGGCAGTACCGACGTTATAACTGGGCGGTAGTCACCGACTACTGTTATTTTTCCACAGTCACCTCGTAGCCCGCATCGCGGAGTGCGGCCAGCAGTTCGGCGGCATGCTGTGGCCCGTGCGTCTCCAACTCGATTTCGACTTCGGTGTCGCTCATCCCAATCTCTCGGGAGGTGCGCTCGTGGTGAATGGAGTAGATGTTGGCCTGCTGGTCGGCGATAATCTCGATGAGCCCTTGGAGTGCGCCGGGTTGGTCTTTGAGAACGGTCGTAATCTTCAGATATCGACCCATCTGGACCAATCCGCGCAGAATCACGGTCGTCAGTACGTTCATATCGATGTTCCCACCACATAGCGCGGGGACGATCACCTCGTCTGCTCGGTAGTCGAACCGGTTTTCGAGCAGCGCGGCCAGCGCGACCGCACCTGCCCCCTCGACGAGGGTTTTGCTCCGTTCTAAGAGTAGGGTCAACGCGAGGGCGATCTCCTCGTCTGAGACGGTGACGACCTCGTCGACCCTGCGTTGGATGATCTCAAACGGTTGTGCACCGACCGACCGGGTCGCAATGCCGTCGGCGACGGTGTCGACGCTCTCGCGAGCCTGGATTTCGCCGGCCTCTAGAGAGTCCGGAACGCTGGCAGCGCCCTCGGCCTGAACACCGATAATTCGGACATCGGGTCGCTGGCTTTTGATTGCGGTCGCAATGCCGGCGATCAGTCCCCCACCGCCGATGGGGACGACAACGGTCTCAACATCGGGCTGTTGCTCAAGGATTTCGAGACCAATCGTCCCCTGTCCGGCCATCACTGCCTCGTCGTCGAACGCGTGAACGTATGTTCGGTTCTCCTCGCGTTCGATCTCGTGGGCTCTGATCTGGGCTTCCTCGTAGTCGACGCCATAGAGAACGGCCCGGCCCCCGTACCGTCTGGTGGCTTTGACTTTCGAGATTGGTGCGTGTTTCGGCATCACGATAGTGGAGTCGACGCCCGCGCGTGTGGCTGCAAGCGCGACCCCCTGGGCATGATTGCCTGCACTGGCGGTGACGACACCGGCCGCCCGTTCGGCTTCGGTGAGCGTGGCGATCCGGTTGATCGCCCCCCGAATCTTGAACGCACCCGTCCGCTGGAAGTTCTCCAATTTGAGATACACCTCGGCGCCGGTCCGTTCGGAAAACACATACGAATACTCCAGTGGCGTCACACGAGCCACCGCAGAAACCCGGTCTGCGGCCGCCTGAATCGCATCAAATGAAAGCATATCCACTCTCGCCGGAGCGGCGGCTAATGGATTTCGGTGATTTCGGAAGGGAATTGGGGAATGCACGCGTGTGACGTGCAACTGGGACAACGGACTGTGAGTATAAAAACATACGGCACGCGGAGTGAAAGTGAAAATCGATAGACAGCGAAGGGACAGCAACCAGCGTCAGACGGTCGTCAGTCAGGAGTCATCTGCGGTTAGTTTCAGTGAGAATTTGAGTGAATTCGAACATCATATGATTCGATGTACTGGCTCACCCGGCGGCTGAGTCCACCCGAGTTCGGCCACTCGACGAGGTCTTCGATGCCGAGTAGGCGCGGGCTACCGACGTACACCTCGACTGTGTCGACCGCAAACGGTGAGTCAGCCCCAGCATCCGTCGACAGCGGCACCGACACCCGGCAGTACAACCCATCGTCGAGGCCCTCATATCTGTCGAGTACGCCCAACTCGGGCGTTTCGATGAGTCGACCGCTCGTCTGTCCACCGGGAGCCAGCGTCGGATACCGGCCGTCGACGCGGTGGAGCCCCTCGCATTGGGCCGGTGGACCGAGTGTGTACTGCTCGACGACGCTAGCGAGACGATCAGGATCGGTCAACGTGCCGTAGACGAACACAACCACCATTGGAGGTCTTTTCGACCGCCAGCAAGAAAATCATGGGGTCGGGAAAAACCGTCTCCGACCTGCGAGCCATCTGGTAGATGGGTTTTTGGTTGTTCGGCAAAGAGTCCCGACAGATGAAACATCTCCCGCTTGCGGCTGTGGCTGTGATGCTGGTGGTCACAGTCACGATGGGTCTCGGTGTGGCTCCGCTGTCGGCGACGACCACCAGCGGCGAGCACGCCGAGACCGAGGCGTTCGAGCCGCAGTCTGTAACGCCGTCGACGCACTCACCGCAACCGACCCACACAATCGAAGCAAACAGCGGAGATGACGCAGTTCTCAACACGCTCGCGCTGCCAACCGAGACAATCGAACGAAGCGACCTACGCCACCAGTACGCAGATCTCGGTCCGGCTTCAGAGTTCGATACCGGCGTCACAACCGACCGACTGGTGACGCGTTCGATTGTGGCCGAACTCGACGCCGCAGACAGCGACGACGAGCGGTTGGACCGGATCGATAGCGAACTCAGCGAACTCGAAACAGCGGTTATCGATCTCGAAGACCGACAACAAGAGGCAATCGATGCGTTCAATCAAGAGACACTCGAACCGCGAGAGTTCGTCGAAGAGCTGGCGGTTATCCATCTCAAAGCAGCCACCTACCGCGAGCGCATGAATACCCTAGAGGAGTATGCCGAAACAATCGACGGAGACGCGCTCTCTGATGATCGACTCCAGCGAACCGAGTACGATCTCCGGATGCTCGAAAGCCCACTTCGAGCCCACGCTGTCTCGGTGCTGCGGGGCGAACAGCCAGCGAATAAGATCATGATCGAAACCAGTAGTGACGAGCTCGCACTGACAGCGATTGAGGATGAGACGTACATTCGTGAGGTGAACCGCCAAGGACTGCGTGAATCCGGTACGCCAACGCTCTCGGCAGACCAGCCCGAAGAGATGACCCAAGAGCAGTACCCCGTACTCTGGGACCGCAGCACCTCGTGGAGCTCCGATGGAATCGATTCGGTGTTTATGATGTCGGTGAACTACCCCGGTGGTGAGCTCCGAACGTTCATCGATGGCGTGAGCGAGCAAACGTTCATCGAACACAAACAGCTTCCGCTGGACGGGGTCAACACTGGGGAGACAACGAACAAGCTCCAAGATGGGCTCAACGTGACCGTCGACCAGACGTACGCGGGCGGGCCGTTTCGAGTGACAGTCACCGACGCCGAAACCGACGAGCCAGTCGAGGCAACAGTCACTGTCGGCCAAGACGGCCGGGAGAGCCAGCCGGTCGGGACGGTCGACGAAGACGGCATCGTGTGGGCGATCAGCCCGCGTGAACCGTTCACTGTGACCGTGCTTGGAGACGGAACTTCCGCAGCCTTCGTCGACGTCACACCACAACCCCCTGAAGCCGTCACTGCAGGCCAGTAGTGACCGCCTACTTTTATACGAAACCGCAGCAGCCCGCCGTATGTTTGGGTCTACAACCTGCCAGCCACGCGCGGCCGAACGGGCGTCGGTTCCGGTGGTCGGGACAGTGCTGCTGATCGCACTGACGGTGTTCGTCGCGCTGGTGATGACGAGCACACTACTCGGCGTCGGCTCGACGGCCGAGCCAACACCGACAGCCGCAATCGATCTCGAGGTCGACGGAAACACCCTCACGATGAGTCATGATCACGGCGACCCACTGAACGTGACCGCGATTTCGGTTCGGATCACCGTCGACGGTGAACCGCTTGACGAGCAGCCACCAGTGCCGTTTTTCGCCGCCAGTGGATTCGAGTCCGGGCCAACAGGACCGTTCAACGCCGCAAGCGACAACGAGTGGCAAGTCGGCCAGACGGCGAGTTTGACCGTCGCCGACACCAACCAGCCGACGCTTGAATCAGGCACAACGGTCTCGGTGAAGATAACAACCGACGACGGGGCAGTAATCCAGACAGAAACAACCGTCTGAGATGTAGTAGCGAGTGACTACTCGGAGTCAGGAACTGTCGCAACGGTCGTGATCGCCTTGGGGCTGCCTGCTGAGGCCTGCTGGATATGATGTTCAAACTCGCTGTAGCCCGCCTCGGAGAACATTCGGTCGGCCTCGCTCTCGTCGTAAAACAGCATGATCGCATCCGCGAGCGTCTGCATCACCTTGGAGTTGGGGAAGTCGGGACCGACAACGAGTACACGGCCACCCGGTTTGGTCACCCGTCGGAACTCGATGAGTGCGTCGACCGGGTTCGGCCAGTACTCGATAGAGCCCGACGACCAGAGATGATCAAAGCTGTTGTCCGCAAACGGCAGGCGTTCGGCATCGCCGCGGTGGAAGTTGACAGTACCGTGTTTGCCGAACTTGGCGAAGGCTTTCTCCATCTGGTGGATCGACTGATCCAGACAGTAGATGTTATCAGTATGCTGCAGGAGGCCCTCGGTTGCAAACCCGGTGCCGCTGCCGACATCGAGCACACGGTCGCCCTCGTCGACGGCGAGCCATGTGAGTGCTTCGTCGCGCATCTCCTCGTTCCAGATGAAGGGGTTGATCGTATCGTACACCTGCGAGAGATATTTGTAGAACAGGCGGGCTCGGGCCTTGTTCTCGAGGATTCCCATTGTCGACTCGCTATAGGTGTGGCCGAACAATAACGGTGCGGTTTTTTGATCGATCGGTGTGTGAAAGACCCACAGTATACAGTGGCTACCAGCCGAACAGTTCCGCAAACACCTTATACGCCGATACTGCACATTCGAACGATTAGTGAGTATGCCGAGACCAGACGTTCTTACAGAGATCAAGGAGGCCGAACGGCGGGCCGACGAGATCATCGCGGAAGCCGAATCCGACCGTGAAGAACGGATCTCAGAGGCCAGAGCTGAGGCCGACGAGATCCGGGCGACCGCTCGGGAGGAAGCCGAGGAGCGTGCCAACCAACTACTTTCGGAGGCCGACGACGAGATTGAGGCCCGCCGGGAGGAGCTCCTCGAAGCGGGCCGCGAGACCCGACAAGAACTCGTCGACGACGCCGAAGCGCGTATCGACGAGGCAGTCGAACTCGCGGTCAAACGATTCGAGGAGGCCGTTCATGCTCAGACCTGAGCGGATGAGCAAGGTCTCGGTGGCCGGCTCCAAACGCGTCTTGGAGTCGACCATCGAGTCGGTCCATCAGCTGGATCTGCTCCACTTGTCGGATTACGACGAATCGTGGGAGGGATTCGAGCTTGGCCGATCAATCGAGGGTGCCGAGACGATCAACGAGACGCTCGTTACCGTCCGGTCGCTCGAAAGCATTCTCGGTGTGACTGCCGAGGACGCCACCGAGACGATTCTCATCGACGAGGCCGAACTCGAAGCCGAACTCGCCGACCTCCGCGAACAGGTCAACGAGCTTGATGACCGGAAAAGTGAGTCTCGGAGCCAGCTTCGCGAACTCGACGACCAAATCGACCAGCTCAAGCCGCTGGCCGATCTCGGGCTCGATCTCGAACTGCTTGGCGGCTACAAGTCGCTGGAGGTTAGCGTCGGACAGGGCAACCGTGACGGAATCGAATCCGCACTCGCCGAAAGCGAGGCCATCGAGACGTTCGAGGTAATGTCCGGCGGCCGAACGCATGCGATCTTTGTCAAGCCCGTAGCCGACGCGCAAGGAGACGTAATCGCCGATGCGCTCGTGGGTGTTGAGTTCACGACGGTTTCGGTGCCTGAGGCCGAACTGAGTCCAGAAGCCTACGTTGAGGAACTACAGGCAAAAAAGACAGCCGTCAAATCGGAACTCGAATCGATCGACGACGAACTGGAGTCGATCAAACGCGAGCATGCGAGTTTCCTGCTTTCGGCCGAAGAGTATCTGTCTATCGAGGCCCAGAAGAAAGAGGCCCCACTGTCGTTTGCGGCGACTGAAAACGCGTTTATCGCCGAGGGATGGATACCCAGCGAACAGTACGACGCCTTCGAATCGGCGCTCAAAGCGGCGGTCGACGGCCCGCTCGAAATCGAGGAGATCAAACGCGCCGACTACACCGCAACCGGCCATACGGCCGAAGCGACGATGCCGCAAAAACCCGACCAAGAATCGGGAGCCGAGCCGGCCGAGACAGTCGACGAATCGAACGACAGCCCACAGAAAGCCCGTGCTGACGGTGGCGTTGTAACGACGAACGACAGCCCACCGATCGTCCAAGAAAACCCACGGATTGCGAGTCCGTTCGAGGCGATCACGAACGCGGTGAACCGACCGAAATACTCCGAGTTCGATCCAACGCTGTTGGTCTTTCTGACCTTCCCGTTGATGTTCGGCTTTATGATCGGTGATATCGGCTACGGGGTGCTGTACTTCGTGATGGGCTACTACCTGTACCGAAACAACGAGGGCGTCATGCGTGATATGGGATCGATTGCAATGTGGGCCGGGCTGTTTACGACCCTGTTCGGCATCTACTTCGGGGTCGACGTCTTCGGCTACCACGCCTACCCACTGCTCGGCTTTGAGTCGTGGGAGATCTCCAAGGGGCTATCACCCGGTGCGAACGAGTGGGCACTGACATGGCTCGTCGTCAGCGCGCTGTTCGGCATTCTCCACTTGAACATCGGCTTTTCGGTGTCGTTCGTCAGCAACTACCAGCTTCATGATCTCAAACACGCGCTGTATGAAAGCGCCTCATGGCTGTTGTTGCTCAACGGGATCTGGGTCTGGATCTTCAGCCAGCATCTCGGCGAGCAGAAGCCGGCGTTCCTCTTCGAGTCGATCGAGATCCTGACGCTCGGTGCAGTCGCCTTCGAGGGCCTACCGGCGATTGTCGGGATCGGCGGCCTGCTTGCGGCCGGTCTCGGGGTCGTGCTGTTGGCAATCGGCGAACCCATCGAACTCGCTGAAGTGCTATCACCGGTCGTCAACGTCGTCTCGTATGCCCGAATTATGGCCGTCTTGCTCGCCAAAGGCGGAATGGCGCTGGCGGTCAACCTCGTGGCGTTCGGTGCGTACATCGACAACGGCGGCGAGGGAAGCTACAACTTCATCTTCACGCCAAGTCGACTCGCCGAAGTCCAGGCCAACCCCGAAACCTACGAGGTCGTCTTCGGTGGGATGTCGACGGCATATGAAGCAAGCGCAATCGGTGTGATTGCGGTTGTCGCTGCGATTGTTGTCGCCATTATCGGCCACATCGTCGTCCTGCTGCTTGGCATTACGGCCGCCGGTATTCAGGGCGTCCGTCTCGAGTACGTCGAGTTCTTCTCGAAGTTCTACGAGGGCGGCGGCCGGGCGTACAACCCGTTCGGCTACGACCGAACCTACACGACGACTGACGACTAATTCGGCTAGCTGTTTGCTGTGTGTCTTTTTGTAACCGGTTGCAGACACCTACCAACCACTGGTGAGCTGTGTAGGTATCCAAAAACTGTGTGAACCGCTACCACGAAATCGGTCGAAATCGGGGGTTTCGACGCTTGCACCCAATGGTTTTGGGAAGCTTTATGATGGACCTAAAGGCAAATACGAACTGTTCGGCTACAAGCCAACGCAACAGAGCGGACGAAACATAAACTATGAGCTTGGAACTTGCATCAGAAGTCGGTAATGTTGTACTACAGAACGGAAACGGATCACTGATCGGTGGGGAGGCCGCCGCGGCACTCGCTGTCGGTATCGCTGCACTCGCCGCTGGCTACTCCCAGCGCGCAATCGGTGCGGCTGCAGTCGGTGCAATGGCCGAGAACGAGGATCTGTTCTCCAAAGGACTTATCCTGACAGTCCTTCCCGAGACGCTCGTGGTCCTCGCACTCGTTGTCGTGGTCCTCGTCTAATCCGACAGCCCCCTTTCAACCAATGAGTTTGGAACAAGTCAGAGACGACATTGAAAAAACAGCCCGCGCGCGTGCGGATGAGATCCGCGCTGCGGCCGACGAGCGCGCCGAGGCGATTATCGCCGAGGCCGAAGCTGACGCCGAGGAGATCAAAGCCACTCGCGCCGACGAAGTCGACACACAGGTCGACGAGAAACGCGAGCAGGCGCTCTCGGCAGCGAAGCTCGAAGCCAAACAGCAGCGGCTCGAAGCGCGACGTGACGTCCTCGATGCGGTTCACACAGAGATCGAAGCCGTGCTGGCTGATCTCGACGGCGAGACTCGCGAGGAGTTGACCCACTCGCTGCTCAAGGCGGCGCTCGCGGAGTTCGACGACGGAGCCACCGTCGTCGTCCACGGTCGAGCCGACGATCAGGAACTGATCGAATCGCTTCTCAGCGAGTACGACACCGCCTCGTTCGGTGAGCCACAGGAGTGTCTCGGCGGCGTCATCGCCGAAAGCGAGACCTCACGCGTTCGGGTGAACAACACCTTCGATTCCGTTCTTGAGTCAGTCTGGGACGAGCAATTGAAGGAACTGTCGAGCCTTCTCTTTGAACAATGAGCACGACCGGCAGCTCGAATCCGGGATACGTCAACGCCCGTGTCCGCGCCCGAAGTGCGGCACTGTTCAGTGACGACGAGTACCGGAAACTCGTCCGGATGAGCCCCCCAGAGATCGCTCGCTACATGGAGGAATCCGAGTACGACCGCGAGATCAACGAGTTGGGAACACGCCACAGCGGCGTCGACCTCATCGAGTACGCACTGAACCTGAACCTCGCGAGGCATTTCAACGACCTGTTGGGCTTTTCGGACGGCCAACTGCACGAGCTGATCGCTCGGTATCTCCGTAAGTTCGATGCGATGAACGTCAAGACGGTGATGCGTGGGATCTACTCGGAGGCCTCTCGGGAGGCAATCGAGTCGGATCTGATTCGGGCCGGCGAGTTCGACGACCGGATGTACGACCGCCTGCTTGAGGCAGCCACCATCGAAGACGTGATCACGGCGCTCGATGGAACGATTTTTGCCGAGCCGCTTGAGGCGGCCTTCGAGGAGTTCGAAGACGAAGGCGTGTTAGTGCCGCTGGAAAACGCGGTCGACCGCACCTTCTATGAGAAGCTACTCGAAGAGACGTCCAACGGTTACTACCGAAAGCTGGTCGGTGGGCTCGCGACGAGTGAGTCATTCAAACTGTATCGGGAGTTCCTCAGAGCCGAGATCGATTTCCGGAATGCGATCAACGCCCTGCGGTTGGCTCGGAGTGGTGCGGATATCGAGCCCGAAGCCTACTTTATCGAGGGTGGGTCGTTGTTCGATGCCGACGAGTTGGCCGGACTGATTCGGAACCCCGAGTCGCTGGTCAGTCGGCTCCAAGACAGCGAGTACAGCAAAGAGTTGACCGACTCGCTCGATGGCCTCGAAGAAGCCGAGAGTCTCATTGAGTTCGAACGGTCGCTCGAAGCGGTGTTGCTCAAATACTCGCGAAAGCTCGGAAACGCCTCGCCGCTGTCAGTAGGGCCGGTCGTGGCGTACATCCTCATGAAAGAACAGGAGGTCGAAAACATCCGTGCAATCGCTCGTGGCCGCGAGGCCGGGCTGAGCGAGACGGAAATCGAACAGGAACTGGTGATTTTATGAGCCAAGAAATAGCCGTGATCGGCAGTCCGGAGTTTACCACCGGCTTTCGGCTGGCGGGCGTCGAGACGTTCGAGAACGTCGCAGTGGACAAAAAGGACGACCAACTCGACGGTGCGGTCGAACGGATTCTCGACAACGATGACGTGGGTATTATTGTCATGCACGCAGATGATATCGAACATCTCTCGCGTGGCCCACGCAACGCCATCGAAACGAGCGTCGAGCCGACACTCGTCACCCTCGGTGGGGAGGCCGGCAGCGGTGGACTGCGCGGACAGATCAAACGAGCCATTGGAATCGATCTGATGGACGACGAATAACTATGAGTCAAGCAACCCAACAAGACGCCGCAACCGGCGTCATCGAAAGCGTCAGTGGGCCAGTCGTCACAGCCCGCGATCTCGACGCCCGGATGAACGACGTCGTCTACGTCGGCGACGAAGGGCTGATGGGCGAGGTAATCGAGATCGAAGGCAACATCACGACGATTCAGGTCTACGAGGAGACCTCGGGCGTTGGCCCGGGCGAGCCCGTCGAAAACACGGGCGAGCCACTCTCGGTCGACCTCGGACCCGGCATGCTGGATGCCATCTACGATGGTACTCAGCGCCCGCTCGACGTCCTTGAAAACAAGATGGATAGTGCGTTTCTCGACCGCGGGGTCGATGCCCCCGGGATCGACCTTGAGAAACAGTGGGAGTTCGAACCCACCGTCGAGGTCGGCGATGAAGTCACCGCTGGCGACGTTGTCGGCACGGTCGACGAAACGGTAACAATCGAACACAAGGTCATGGTGCCGCCGGACTACGAGGGCGGCGAAGTCACCGCAGTTGAGTCCGGCGAGTTCACTGTCACCGAGACAGTCGTCGAACTCGACAGTGGCGAAGAGATCACCATGCATCAAGAGTGGCCCGTTCGTAAGGCGCGGCCAGCCGTCGAAAAGAAAACGCCACGAACGCCGCTCGTCTCCGGACAGCGGATTCTCGATGGCCTCTTTCCGATTGCAAAAGGCGGAACCGCAGCCATTCCCGGCCCATTCGGCTCGGGGAAAACAGTTACCCAACACCAGCTCGCCAAATGGGCCGACGCGGACATCGTCGTCTACGTCGGCTGTGGCGAACGTGGTAACGAGATGACCGAGGTAATCGAGGACTTCCCAGAGCTGGAAGACCCGAAAACGGGCAACCCGCTGATGGCCCGAACCTCGCTTATTGCCAACACCTCGAACATGCCCGTCGCAGCCCGTGAGTCCTGTATTTATACCGGAATCACCATCGCGGAGTACTACCGCGATATGGGCTACGACGTCGCGTTGATGGCCGACTCCACCTCGCGGTGGGCCGAGGCGATGCGCGAAATTTCTTCGCGTCTCGAAGAGATGCCCGGCGAAGAGGGGTATCCGGCGTATCTGTCGGCTCGCCTCAGCCAGTTCTACGAACGTGCGGGCTACTTCGAAAACACCAACGGCACCGAGGGATCGGTGTCGGTGATCGGTGCGGTCTCGCCACCTGGCGGGGACTTCTCGGAGCCAGTGACCCAAAACACCCTGCGCATTGTCAAAACGTTCTGGGCGCTGGATGCGGATCTCGCCGAGCGTCGACACTTCCCAGCGATTAACTGGAACGAATCCTACTCGCTGTACCGCGGGCAGCTCGATCCGTGGTTTGAATCCAACGTCACCGAAGACTGGTCGGAGATCCGACAGTGGGCCGTCGACGTCCTGGATGAGGAAGCAGAGCTCAAAGAGATTGTCCAGTTGGTCGGCAAAGACGCCCTGCCGGAAGACCAGCAGCTAACGCTTGAGGTCGCACGCTACCTGCGTGAGGCGTATCTCCAGCAGAACGCCTTCCATCCGACCGATACGTTCTGTCCACCCGAAAAGACGTATCTCATCCTCACAACCATCAAAACGCTCAACGACGAGGCGTTCGACGCACTCGATGCGGGTGTGCCCGTCGAGGACCTCGTCTCGCTTGAGTCGGCTCCACAGATCAACCGGATCGGTGTCCAAGAAGACTACGAGGAGTACGTCGAAGAACTCAAAAGCGATATCACCGAGGAACTGCGGGGGATGTACTAATGAAAGAGTACCAAACAATCAACGAGATCAGTGGCCCGCTTGTCTACGCTGAAGTCGACGAGCCGATTGGCTACGACGAAATCGTCGAGATCGAAACCGACGACGGCCGCACGCTGCGTGGCCAAATTCTGGAATCCAGCGACGGCCTAGTTGCAATTCAGGTCTTCGAGGGAACCAGTGGTATCGACCGCAAAGCCTCGGTTCGATTCCTTGGCGAGACGCTCAAAATGCCGGTCACCGAAGACCTTCTTGGTCGAGTCATGGACGGGACGGGCCAGCCGATCGACGGCGGCCCAGAGATCGTCCCCGAATCCCGCGAGGATATTATCGGGGCGGCAATCAACCCCTACTCCCGGGAGTACCCCGAGGAGTTCATCCAGACTGGTGTGAGCGCCATCGACGGCATGAACACCCTTGTTCGCGGCCAGAAGCTGCCGATCTTTTCGGCGTCGGGGCTGCCGCACAACGATCTGGCACTCCAGATTGCCCGGCAGGCCAGCGTGCCTGAAGACGAAGAGGGCGACGAAGACAGCGAGTTCGCTGTTATCTTCGGTGCGATGGGGATCA
>PWFE01000088.1 GCA_003554115.1 Haloferacaceae archaeon
GAGTTCGTCGTTCGCTCCGACCAGCCGGCGGCAGCCGTCGCAAGCGAACTCGAATCAGCAGGCTTCGCAGCCCATGTGATTGATGACCATCTGTTGCAGCTCTGTATCACCGAAACCAACGCCCACGCGACAGACGAACTTATTACGGCACTCCAGGAGGCCAGCTAATGATCTACGACCAAGCGCGCTACACTGAGGACGATGACAAACACGAGCCACTACTCTCGGAGAAAGACGAGACAACTGTCGACGTCAGTGACGGTGAGCGTGACTCACCACTGCCAGACAGTCTCACTAGGGATGAACTAACTCTACCGTCGCTCTCGGAACCCGAGTTAGCCCGCCACTACACCCGGCTGTCGCAGATGAACTGGAGTATCGACAGCGGGCCGTACCCACTGGGATCGTGTACGATGAAGTACAATCCCAAGTTCACCGAAGATGTCGCTGCGGACCGAAACGCAGCGATCCATCCCGACCGCTCGGCTGAGAGTGCCCAGGGGAATCTCGGATTGCTCTACGGCCTACAAGAGTATCTCGCCACCATCGGTGGGATGGATGCGGTCACTCTGCAGCCACCAGCAGGCGCGGCCGGTGAGTTTACGGGTATTTTAATTGCCAAAGCCTACCACGAGCATCACGGCAACAACCGCAGTGAGGTAATCATCCCCGCCTCAGCCCACGGCACCAACTTCGCGACGGCGGCGATGGCGGGCTACGACGTCGTCGAACTTCCTTCGGATGAGGGCGGACGAGTCGACCTCGAAGCACTCAAGGCCGCCGTCTCCGAGGAAACTGCCGCGTTGATGCTGACGAACCCGAACACGGTCGGCCTGTTCGAGCGCGATATCGTCGAGATTGCCGAAACAGTCCATGACGTGGGTGGGTTGGTCTACTACGATGGGGCGAACCTCAACGCGCTGCTTGGCCGCGGGCGGCCCGGCGATATGGGCTTCGACATCATGCATTACAACGTCCATAAAACGTTTGCCACCCCCCACGGCGGTGGCGGTCCTGGTGCGGGACCTGTCGGTGTGGTTGAGGAACTCGCCGAGTTTCTACCACGTCCCAGAGTCCGCAAAACCGAGGATGGCGACTTCGAGCGGTTCGATCCAGCCCACTCGATTGGGAAGGTCCACGGCTTTGCGGGCAACTGGCTGGTGTTAATCAAAGCCTACGCCTACATCGCGCGGTTGGGCGATTCCGGGCTCGCTGATGCGAGTGCGAAAGCGGTGTTAAACGCCAACTACCTCGCCGAACAGCTGGAAATGGAGGTCCCCTACGGCCCGTTCCACCACGAGTTCGCCGCAACTGCGGGCGACCGCGATGCGGCAGATGTCGCCAAACGTATGCTTGATTTCGGCGTCCATCCACCGACGACCAAATGGCCCGAGATGGTGCCCGAGGCAATGTTGACCGAGCCAACCGAAATCGAGAGTCGACGGACACTCGACAGGCTCGCCGAGGCGTTTAACGCCGCCTACACCGACACCGACGAGGCCATCGAAACCGCCCCTTCGCGAACGACTGCCTCAC
The DNA here is from genome assembly GCA_003554115.1 of Haloferacaceae archaeon. The sequence goes on from PWFE01000088.1 coordinate 1,537, forward strand.
TGATCGACCAAGTGAGCGCAGCGCGGAACCCGCGGCTGTCGTGGCAGGCGCTCGACGACGGATAACCGCGGTCGACCCGCGTTTCTACGAGTCAAAATTCGCACAACCGACACCCAGAGTGGGCGCGCGCGGTTCGAAATCACGGGCGTCGAGTTCGTCGACGGGTCGCCCGGCCTGTCGGGCTGAGCGGGAGCTACTCATTGGATATCTCGACCCTCGGAGACAACAGGGGCCACCAGAGGCTTGTACAAACAGAGCGAACAGCTAGGGTGGTCGACAGTGCGACCACGGAGCCCTACCATGGACATTGCAGACATTGTTTCGGATGACTACGAACAGTTCGACCCCGAGACCACAGTCTCGAAACTCGTCGGCGTCTTTTCGGACCCCGCAACGAAAGGCGTCATCGTCTACGGCGACGAGTTCGACGGAATCGTAACCAGACGGCAGCTGGCAACCAGCCATCACCAACCGAACCAGAAGCTTCAATCGGTGGTGTGGCACGTCCCGAAACTGCACCCCAGCGAGGATATTCGTGAGACCGCACAGCTCATGCTTGACAGCGATGCTCGTTTGCTCCCCGTCTTCGAGGGCTCCGAGCTGGTCGGTGTTGTCACTGATGATGCGATTCTCTCCAAAGTCGAGTCGTTTCTCGACGCGGCGACTGTCCGGGAAGCCTACACTGCTGATCTCGTCACGCTTGATCCCGACTCGACGTTCGGCCAGGCGATCAACCAGTTCCGCGAACACCGTATCACGCATCTCCCGGTTGTCGAAACCGGCAGCGCGGTCGGCGTGCTGAGTCTGTACGACGTCACCGAACTCACGGTTCGCCCGGAGGACAAAAGCCAGGGCGGCGACGCCCAGGCCGTCGACTCCTTCGGCGGGGATGTGGCCGACCGCGCAGCGCGCACCCGAGGTGGTGGCTACGGTGAGCGACAGGGCGAACTCGGTCGGGTTATCAGCCTCCCAGTCCGGGATCTCATGTCTTCGCCAGCCCGAACGATCAGCCCTGATGAAACCCTCCAGACCGCCGTCGAGGAGATGTTCGAGATCGACAGCTCATCGCTCGTCGTCACCGCCAACGGCGAGCCGTTCGGGATCGTCACCAAAACCGACATTCTCGACGCACTCACGTGGGAAGCTGGCGGCAACCGTGCAGTCCAACTGTACGGCAGCGATCTGCTTGATGACATCCAGTATGAGGATATTGTCGAGATGGTCGACCGATTCGACGACCGGGACCACTCGATGACGATTCTGGATGCGAAAATTCATCTTAAGGAACACGACGAGAAACTCCGCGGGACGCCACTGTTGTTGGCCCGGATTCGGTTGCACACTGATAAGGGCCAGTACATCGGCTCGGGCGAGGGCTACGGCGCGAGCCATGCCCTCAGTGAGGCCCGCGAGGTGATCGAACGACAGATCCGAGACAAGAAAACCCACGGCCGGAGCAAAAAGCCGCCGGACGAGGCCTTCTGGGAAAAACGGTTCGGCTGGTTGTTAGAGGAGTAGGCAGCGTATTCTTTTATATCAGCACGGCGAGCGATCTACGCCAGCCACTCCTCGGGCTTGGTGTCGTAGTCGACCTCGCTGGCCTCAATCGCGCTTTTGAGTTCGGGTTTGAGATCGAACTCCGCGAACTCCGAGCCGTCGTACCGGATTCGAACACCGACCTCAGTGCCCTCCGGCTCGCGGCCCCGTCGACGGGCGACCTCCAATTCGTGATCATCGTACTCGGTGCGGATCGTCATCAGATTCACCGGCCGGCTCCACAGCTCATAGACACGTTCGAGGGTATCTTTGGCCTGCGAGAGATCGAGTTCGACACCGTTGTAGCGGTGGCCCAACAGTAGCTCGCCGCGGTTCTGGTAATTCCCGTCGTACACCGCAATCGAGGGTTTGCCGAAATTGGTAAACTGCAACAGGAGCTTTGTTTTGACGTCCGCGGCCGCGGTGCTCGCCACCCGATACTCGCTGCCGGCGTGGGAGTATTCGTATGTGAAGTAGTTGTTGTTCATGACGAACTCGCCGGTGAGGAACTCATCGATAAACGTCACGTCGTTGTGGCTCTCTCGAACCTCCCGCATCCGATCCCAGCCGGCGGCATAGTCGACGTCTGCAATCGC
>PWFE01000046.1 GCA_003554115.1 Haloferacaceae archaeon
AGCGCGTCAGACCGCCGCAAGACGCCGTTATTGCGTGTTTAGGACCAGTTAGTTACGGGCTACTGATCGTCGAACTTCGACCGAAGCTTCTGATAGCCGAGGTAGGCGGCTGCAACAGCCCCGCCAACAAGGGCCGGAAACAGCGGCGAGTCGACCGTCTTTGAGAGCCGGTTCGACACACGGTCGACGGCGGACGATCCCGAATTAATGTGCTCCAAGACGGCTTCGGTGTCGTTCGGCACCGGCTCGGGGTTGCCGCCGGCCGCAAAGGCGGCGTCGGGATCCTTCAGCAGATGGCCGGTCGTCAGACAGACCACCGACTCGTCAGCACTGATTTCGCCTGCTTCTCGAAGCTTGCGGAGACCAGCGACGGAGGCCGCTGAGGCAGGTTCGACGCCCACGCCCTCGCCCGCAAGGTCGCGCTGGGCGGCGGTGATCTCTTCGTCGGTAACCGAGATGGCAGTGCCGCCCGTATTTCGGATGCCGGGGAGGGCTTTCGGCGCGTTGACTGGGTTGCCGATTCGGATTGCGGTTGCGATCGTCTCGACCTCATCCCAGCGGCGGACTTCGTCGTTGCCGTTGCGGACGGCCTCGACCATTGGGGCGGCTCCTTCGGCCTGTACACCGGTGAGTTTTGGGACCTCGCTTTCGTCCAGCGCGCCGCTTTGGACCAACTCGCGGAACGCCTTGTAGAGCGCGGAGGTGTTGCCCGCATTCCCGACCGGGAGGATGATTCGGTCGGGATACTCGCCGTAGTCTTCGTAGTGTTCTTCGAGAATCTCGAAGCCGATCGTTTTCTGGCCTTCGAGGCGGAACGGATTGAGGGAGTTCAGCAGGTAGACTTCGCCTTTGGCGGCGAGATCCTGAACGATGTCGAGACAGCTATCGAAGTTGCCGTCGACCTCCAGAATCCGGGCGTTGTGCAGGCTTGCCTGGGCGATCTTGCCCGCTGCGACCTTGCCGGAGGGCAGCAACACCAGGGTTTCCATGCCGCCGCGGGCCCCGTAGGCGGCGAGTGCCGCCGAGGTGTTTCCGGTCGACGCACACGCGAGTCGACCGACACCCAACTCTTTGGCCACACGGACGCCGACAGTCATGCCGCGGTCCTTAAAGGAGCCAGTGGGGTTCATCCCCTCGTGTTTGATGCGGAGATTTTTGACACCGATATCCTCGCGGAGTCGCGGCATCTCGTGCAGCGGGGTATCGCCCTCCGGGAGGGTGACGCCAACTTCGAACGGGAGGCCAGCGTTGTATCGCCAGACGCCACGACCCTCGAAATCTTCGAACGTTGGTGGGTCGTCGTAGCGGACTTCAAGGAGGCCGTCGCACTCATCACAGGTGTAGCGAATGTCGTCGAACGGTGCAAACTGCTCGCCGCATTCGATACACTCCAGCCAGACGCCGTCGTCGGCACACTCCGGTGCGGGCTGGGTCGGCGCAGAAAGCTCAAGACTCATTACTGTATCCTGACGCGGCGGCCTCAAAAACGGGTCGGTTGTCGACAGGATCGCCGACCGCCTCGCCTGCTCAGCCGCCGAACTCCTCGATCGAGTCGTGGACCGCATCGGCCCACTCGTCGAGCGAGTCGTGCAGCATCCGTTTGGCAGTCTCCAGTTCGACGGCAGTGTACTGATAGACGTAGCCGCCCGAATCCAGCAGTCGACGCTCGCGGTCGACCAGTCCCTTTTCGCGCAAGGTCGACAGCGAGCGGTTGACGTTGCTCCGGTCGCGTTCGAGGCTGGCGGCGAGTTCCTCAACGGTGCTGCCCGGATACTTACCTAATACCAGATACGTCCGGCTTTCGTGGTCCTGAATCCCGAACACACACGACAGAATATGGGTAAACTCCGGGTCGGTCGTCCCGACGAGAGTTTCGATCTCGGGTGGGTCGCTCATGTGCTGTGGTATAACCGAGCGTCTCTAAAAGTATCCCGCTACTCGCCGTAGCCCATCTCTTGGATACACGCCTGCATCTCGTCTCTGTCGCGGTGTTTGTGGAGCCGCGTCGGCGTATCGCAGTAGTAGATCTCACCGTCGTATCTGAGGCTGATCTGTTTGGATTGGCCGAGCATCTCGACTGTCACGAGTATCCGACGGCCCGCTGTAAGCTCATCGAGAATCTCTGTCGCGCTCAACTCACCCGGTTCGATGTGTAGTGGCTCAGCCATTGGGTCGCCTTTGACCGCGAATGATTTAGGCTTTGGTTAGTTTCGCGTCGACCGCGTGTCGTCGCGTTCGGAACTCGGCGGCTCAACACCCTCTGCAGCCTCAACGCTGGCCGTCTCTTTTTCAGTAGTGACGTGCCAGCGGTCGATGGTGTCTTCGTACTCACCGAGCTGCGTCGAGACACGTTCTTTGAGCTCGTCGTCGTTGACGTTGACCTCGAAAATGAACTCCGGGTCGCCGTTCGAGTGAGTTGTTTTCTGGATGTTTGCGCTGATTAGCTCGTTGTCGAAATAGTAAGGAGCCAGCTGTGTCATCACTTTCTGATACACCGTGTTTTCGACCGTCCGGATCGCCTTTCGGCCGACCGAATCTGCCGCCCGGGTGACGTACTCGATAGAGTCATGCCAGCGTTCGACGGCTCCTTCGTCGTCGCCGTCTTCGATTTTGCCGTACGATTCTGAGAGCTTCTCGCCGGCGGTCCGCACGTCGTCGGTTGCGGCTTTGCCCGCCTTTTCGCCTGCGCCCTCGTCGACGCTTGCCTGATCGGCGGTCTTTTTGCTGACATCCTTGCTGAGCCGTTCGTGGGCTTTCGGCCGCCACTCGTTCCACTCATCGAAGGCAGCGACGAACCCTTCGCCGTTGTCGGCACCGATTTCCCGGAGCGCCTGCGTGATGCGTTCGCCGTGTTCGACGACATCGCCCCACTCACCGCGGACTTTGAACCCGGAGATGCTCTCTTCCATCGCGTTGAAGGCCCCCTATGGAGGCTGAATATATAAACTCTCCCGGGCCGTGACACCACGGCACTCGACTACAGTCCAAGCAGGCTCTGGAGGTCGACGCCGACACCGGCATACTGAACCAGCCGGTAGCCTACGAATATCCCCACAATGCCGAGTACACCGGCCAACTCCGGCGGAGCTGGAATCGGCACGCCCAACAGCCCAAAGACGACGCCAGCGATCAACCCGGTCACCAATGCTAACAGCGCGATGATAACACTCATACTGAGCGGTTTCACCCGGGACGTATCAACTCTCACGAATCGCGTCGGCACCGTATTGTTGGACTGGCATCTCGAGTTGTCGCCCCCGAGACACCACTGTTTTGTCCGTCCCGCCCAGTCGACCCATATGGCAAACCCAACCGCGACGCTGCATACGAACCACGGTGAGATCACAGTCGAACTGTTCGAAGAGCGTGCTCCCAACACCGTCGGCAACTTTATCGGTCTGGCAACCGGTTCGAAAGAGTGGACCGACCCCGAAACCGGCGACACGGTCGAAAACCAACCGCTGTACGAGGATGTCCTGTTCCACCGCATCATCGAGGGCTTCATGATTCAGGGTGGCGACCCAACCGGCACGGGTCGTGGCGGCCCTGGCTATCAGTTCGACGATGAGTTCCACGACGAACTCACTCACGACAGTGCTGGCACATTGAGCATGGCGAACGCTGGGCCAAACACCAACGGCTCGCAGTTCTTTATTACGCT
>PWFE01000071.1 GCA_003554115.1 Haloferacaceae archaeon
ACACATACGGATGCAAGCCGAGGTAGCCTAGCCTGGCCAAGGCGGTAGATTCGAAATCTACTGTCCATTCGGACTCGGGAGTTCAAATCTCCCCCTCGGCGCTTCTACACCAACTACCACCGTAAGCGACGCGTCTTCTCGCACTACATACCGTATTGACCGGAAAATCGACACTGGTAGGCGGTGGCTACTCCAGACCAAACGACGTGAGTTCGTCGACGAGTCCTTTCTGGCTGCTTCGGTCGCCGCCGCGCAGTCGACGCCGCTTTTTGTCGTAGGCAGCCTCTAACTTTCCACGCGTGTTTCGAGAAACGAGATAGCCGTCGACACTCGAGTTGTCCTGCGGATGGGCGGCTTTAATCCAGACGTGATCGCGTCCACCGCCCGACAGCTCGTCAGCCCACGACTCGGCGTCGTCGCGAGTTTCGAATTCGCGCAACGAGCCCTCGCGGTTGACCGCACGCCCGACCTTGGCGTTGCGCTTGCGCGCCGAGGGTTTGATGTCGACGACGAACACTACGCGGTGCTACTGGCTTCGGTGATTTATAAATACGGATTCGAACCCCCGTTAGTCGTCGGCTACCGGCTGTTCTGGTGGTGCAGCCGCAAGCAGGCGGTCTAACGCGTCGACCATTGCATCCACCGATGCGCGCGTAATGTCGGCGTCGCTGGCTCCGACGCTCACCGAGTGATCGCCGCGGCTCATCGCCACCTCGACAGTGACGACGGCGTCGGTGCCACCGGTGATCGCATCAACGTGGAACGAATCGAGTTCGGCGTTGGCGGCCGGTCCAAGTGCGGTTTTGACGGCTTTGACCGCGGCGTCGACCGGCCCCGACCCCGTTCCAGCCGCAATGCGTTCTTCGTCGCCAACCCGAAGTTTGACGCTTGCCGTTGGGACGTCGCCGCCGCTGGCGGTTGTGAGTGTCAGCAACTCGACAAACCGATCCCGGTCACGTCCCTGCACATCCTCGGCGATTGCCAGCAGATCGGCGTCAGTGACGCGTTTGCCACGGTCGCCGAGTTTCTTGACGCGCTCGACAACGGCCGAGAGTTCGTCGTCAGTCACGTCGACGTCGTGCTCAGAAAGCGCGGAGGCGACCCCCGCGCGGCCGGCGTGTTTGCCGAGGACGAGCCGGCGTTCGCGCCCCACCGTTTCGGGTGGGTACGGCTCGTACATCGAACTGTCTTTCAGGGTGCCGTCGGTGTGGATGCCGCTTTCGTGGCTGAAGGTGTTTTGGCCGACAACCGCTTTGTTTGGTGCGAGCGGAATTCCTGTGTACTGGCTGACAGTTGTTGCCAACTCATAGACGGCCGGCAGATGCATCGTTTCGATGCCGTAACTGTGCGACAGGGCGATGGCAACCTCCTCGATGGCGACGTTGCCCGCGCGCTCGCCGATCCCGTTGACTGTTCCATGGACAAAGTTCGCACCGGCTTTGAGGCCAGCGTGGACGTTCGTCATCCCGAAGCCGAGATCGTCGTGGGTATGCACGCTGGTATCGCCGAGTTCGGCGAGTTGAGAGACGAGCCGATAGGTGTGTTCCGGGCTGGCGTGGCCGACAGTGTCCGCATAACAAAACCGGTCAGCACCAGCCTCGTGGCCTGCTTCGGCGAGGTCGACCAGAAACTCGGGGTCGGCCCGCGAGCCGTCCTCGCCGAGCAGTTCAACCCATAGATCGTGATCAAGAGCATACTCAACGAGGTCGACCGATTTCTCGATAACGCCCTCGCGGGTCGTGCCGACTTTGGTCTCGATGTGTTTGTCTGATGAGGGCACAACGATGGTGACGCCGTCGACGTTGCAGTCGAGTGCGTGGTCGATATCCGACTGGACACCGCGGGCGAAACTCGTGACGGTTGCATCGAGCCCGAGTGCAGTGACACGGCGGATACACTCGCGTTCGCCCTCGGAGGTACAGGCACTACCGGCTTCGATCACGTCGAGCCCCGCGGCTTCGAGCGCGTGGGCGATCTCGACTTTCTCGTCGGGAGTCAACGAGACGCCAGGGGCCTGTTCGCCGTCACGAAGCGTGGTGTCTAGTAGCTGTACGTCCGATGCAGGAATCGCCGATTGAGTTGAGTGGTCACTGTACAACTCGGAAGTATTGTTGGAATTCACGACTAAAGATGGCTCAGCAGGCAATTTCACGGCCAGCCGGGTTGCCCCGACTTACTCTATCCTCGGTGGAGTCTGTGTGCTCCATTATACCAATTGTTCACACATACAGGGAAATAAAGCTGCCGTCTCTCTCGGATCGGCCAACGGATCGAGACGACCGCCTCGTGTGTCACCGGTCAAGCGTTCCCTGTTGGATCGCACGAACGACGAGTTCCGCACACTGGAGTCGTGCCGGTGTAAGGTCCATGCCGACGTGCTGTTCGATGAACTCGCTGTCCCATCTGCGGACGATGTCGAGTTCTGTACCGCCCATCTGGTCGGTGAGCAGTGAGGCGGCTGCCTGTGATAGCGTACAGCCTGCACCCTCGAACCGAACGGCTTCAATGACGTGTGGTTCCTCGTCCGAAACAGTCAACGACACCGACACCCAGTCACCGTTGGGGTGTGTGGGCCCGACACACTGTGGGTTCTCGACCCGCTCGGAAAGATCCGGCTCTGAAAGGCTGCCGTAGTTTCTCGGATGTCGACGATGGTCTGCGAGTCGTTCACGGACGTGGGCGTTGTTCATCGGGTCTGGGTAGTGGTGGTTTCTTTCATGGGGTTCCGCAACTCGGTTATGCCGTGGCGTTCGAGCGGCTCGCTCAGCAACTCCGTGACCGGCCACACCGCCGAACAGTGTTTCGCCAAGATCGTAGTGTCGTCGATGGTGAGCGTCGTGAGCGTTCCGCTGTCTTTCTGAAATCCGATCCGAAACTCGAAGGCTCGCTCGTGTTCGTCGACGGTGTGGATTCGAAGCTCGCCGGTTCCGTTTGGGACAGCCCAGTAGTCGGTTTCAGTGAGCCGTAGTTCGCCAACTGGGGAGACACACGTCGATCCACAGTCGGGACACGTTCCGCTGTGTGGGCCCGCACCAATGTAGGCGTACTCGGCTCCACACTGCAAACAGTCGAGGGGTGTAATTGTCATAGGCTAGAATGTTGTACAGAACAGCGACCTACCGAGCGGTGCTGTTCCAATACTGAGCTTTGTGTATCGTGGGAGTTAGCCGAGGCTGCCTTCCATCTCGAGTTCGACGAGCCGATTGAGTTCAACCGCGTACTCGATTGGCAACTCTTCGGTCAGGGGTTCGATGAACCCTGAGACGATCATCTGCTTGGCGTCGTCGTCATCCAGCCCGCGGTTCTGCAGATAGAAGATGTCCTCATCACCGATTTTGCCAACGGTCGCCTCGTGGGCGACGTCGACCTGTGATTCGTTAATCTCCATATACGGCATGGTATCCGACGTCGAGTCGTTGTCGAACATCAGCGCGTCACACTCGACGGCCGTCGAGGAGTTTTCGGCACCGTCGGCGATGTGAACCAGCCCGCGGTAGTTGGTCCGGCCACCGTCTTTCGAGATCGACTTTGATTCCACAGTCGATTTCGTCTCTGGCGCGTTGTGATAGACTTTCGCGCCAGTGTCGATGTTCTGACCCTCACCAGCGAACGCGATTGTGATGTGGT
>PWFE01000121.1 GCA_003554115.1 Haloferacaceae archaeon
CTGGGCTTTGTCGCGCTCAACATGGGCTGGTATGTCACCGAAATCGGTCGACAGCCCTGGATTATCCAAGACGTCTTAACAACCACAGAGGGGGCGACAATTGGGCTGTCGTCGACGGAAGCGACGCTCTCGCTCGCTGGCGTGACAGCCGGCTATACGGCCGTGATGGGGCTTTTCATCTACATCGTCCGCCGCTACATCCGTTCCGAACGCGAGCGCGTTGTCGAGACCACAGAGCCACCAGAGCCCACACAGCCATCCCAGTCGGTGGTGAGTGCAGATGACTAGCCTGTTGTCGCCGGAAGCGTACTTCCATGCAGAGCTACCGGAGCTCTGGTTCGCGTTCGTGTTTGTGGTCTTCGGTCTGTATGTCATCCTCGACGGCTTCGATTTCGGCATTGGAATCCTGTATGCCGACGTTGACGAGGCCGACCGCGAGACGATGTTGGGTGCGTTCGGACCGGTCTGGAAAGCCAACGAAGTCTGGTTGATCCTGTTCGGAACAACGCTGTTTGCGGCGTTTCCAGCCGTCTACTCCAACCTGCTGTCGCGGTACTATCTGCTGATCTTCGCGCTACTGTTGGCACTCGTCATGCGCGGGGTTGGCTCAAAGGTTCGCAAAGAACGATCCGACGACCTGTGGGTCGAGACCTGTGATCGACTCTTTGTCGCCGGCAGCATCTCCGCGCCGTTCCTGCTAGGTATGTTGGTCGCTGGCTGGCTGTTCGGCCTGCCGTCGGTGCTGGACATCGCCGCGGTCGCCGTCGGCCTGTCGGTTACCGCGCTGTGTGTCGTCTACGGGGCGGCGTTCATGGCGATTAAAAGCCGTGGCACACTGCAGACGAAAATGTACGAACGCGGCAAACAGTCGACGGTTGCCTACGTCGGCCTGATTGCAACCAGTCTGGTGTACGCGCTGGTTGTCGCCCCCGGTGCGGCACCGCCGCCAACAGTCGAGGCGGTCGGTGTGGCCGCGCTGTTGACCGTTGGCTGTGCGGCCATCGGGCTGTGGGCGATTCGGGCACGTCGACCCTACAGCTGGTTTATTTCGGTTGTCGGGATGGGACTCGTGCTTGTCGGCTTTGTTGCCTACACGATGTTCCCGGTCGTCGATCCGGCCGTCGAGCTAACAATCCGTGAGGGAATCGTCGCCCCACTCGCGTTGAATCTCAACACGATCTTTGCGGTGACGTTCATCCCGATTATCTTCGTCTACTTCGGGCTGCTGTACTCGGTGTTCAGCGGGCCAGTAGAAGAGGGTGTAACCTACGGCTGACGCGCTCAGTGCAACACGGCGGTGTTGCCGCGCGTTTCAACCAACTCGGCATTGACTTCCTTGGCCAACTCTTCGGCCAACTCCTCGGTGTCGCTGGTGCCGCGGGCTGCCCGGAGGAATTTGACTTTTACCAGCTTTCGATCTTTGAGTTGATCGGCCAGCTCGTCGGTGACGGCCTGCAGACCGCTTTTGCCGACCCAGACGGTGACGTCGAGATCATGGGCCTCCTTTCGAAGTTCGTGGTCAGTCATACAGGGTTTGAGAGTGCCAAGCGGTTTGAAGGGTTCGACTACGGGTCGACGAACTGGACTGACACACGATATGAACGCTCACCGCACGTATCCGCTTTTCCCGGTGGCTCCGTAGCTATAGGTACAGCCGTAGCCACAGGGCGGTATGGAACTTGCCCCGCAGCTCCTGCTTACGGTGCTGATGGGTATTGGGCTGCTCGTCGTCGCCTTCTGGATCGACCGCTATCGCCGCCAAGAGGCGGTCGCTCCCTCGTTCGGCCCTGCCGAGGGCACCCACGACGCCTACGTCGAACCCGAGAAACCCGGCGGCCTCACACGCTGGCTGACAACCGTCGACCACAAGGACATCGGCATTCTCTATGGCCTGTTTGCGATTACCGTCTTCGTCATCGCCGGCGTTGAGGTGATGTTGCTGCGAATCGAGTTGGCAACGCCCGAGACGACGCTTCTGGGTCCGTCGACCTACAACGCACTGATGACGAGCCACGGCATCGCCATGCTGTTTCTGTTCGGAACGCCAATTATTGCGGCGTTTGCGAACTATCTGATTCCACTGTTGATCGGCGCGAACGATATGGCGTTTCCGCGAATCAACGCGATTGCCTTCTGGATGCTGCCGCCTGCCGCACTGTTGATTTTCAGTGGCTTTCTGGCCGAACCGTTCGGCTGGTTCGAGTCCGCCCAGACTGGCTGGACGATGTACACCCCGCTGTCGACCGGTGCGGAGGGCGGAAGTTCCGATGCCGTTGGTGGCGCGGGAGTAGATATGATGTTGCTCGGGTTGCATCTCTCAGGCATCGCGACGACCATGGGGGCGATCAACTTCATTGCGACCATCTTCACCCAGCGCGGCGAGAGCGTAACGTGGGCGAATCTCGATATCTTCTCGTGGACGATTCTCACTCAGTCGGGACTGATTCTGTTTGCGTTTCCGCTGTTGGGGAGCGCGTTGTTGATGCTGTTGGCCGACCGGAATCTCGGCACCTCGTTTTTCATTACCGACGGTGGCTCGCTGCTCTGGCAGCACCTGTTTTGGTTTTTCGGCCATCCCGAAGTCTACATTCTCGTTTTGCCGATGATGGGCATCGTTTCCTATGTCCTGCCCCGGTTTGCGGGTCGCAAGCTGTTCGGTTTCAAATTCGTCGTCTACTCGACGCTCGCGATTGGGGTGCTGTCGTTCGGCGTCTGGGCACACCACATGTTCGCGACGGGCATCGACCCACGGCTACGGGCCTCGTTCATGGCGGTTTCAGTGGCGATTGCGATTCCCTCGGCCGTCAAGACGTTCAACTGGATCACGACGCTGTGGGGTGGTTCGATTCGGCTGACGACGCCGATGTTGTTCTGTGTCGGCTTTGTCGGCAACTTCATTATCGGTGGTGTCACGGGGATTTTTTTGGCTTCGATTCCGGTCAACCTCGTACTGCATGATACGTACTACGTTGTCGGCCACTTCCACTACATCGTGATGGGTGCCATCGCGTTTGCGGGCTTTGCAGGGATTTACTACTGGTTCCCGCTGGTGACCGGTCGGATGTATCAGGCCACGCTCGGCAAAGCCCACTTTTGGTTTTCGATGGTTGGGGTGAATATCACCTTCTTCGGGATGATCCTGCTGGGCTATGGCGGCATGCCCCGGCGGTATGCGACCTATCTGTCGACGTACGCCACCCTGCATCAGGTGGTGACCGCCGGCGCGGTGATTATGGCGATCGGCCAGTTCATCTGGGCTTGGAACATGGTCACCTCGTGGTTCGAGGGGCGACGCGTCACTGGTGAGGACCCCTGGAACCTTCGGGAGGAAGACACCTACACCGCCGAATGGAACTGGTTCGACAAGCAACGCCAGCCACTGGTTGCCGACGGCGAGGGACCGCCCGCGGCTGATGGATCTGAGGGGTCATCCGCGGCTGAGGGACCACCCGCGGCTGATGGCAGCGAGAGATCATCCTCAACGGCGGATGGCGACTCTCTGTCGACCGAGGATGACGACTAACCGTCGGTTGAGTCAGTTGTCGGTTTTGTTCGGTGGCGGGCTAATGTAGATGAAGTAGCCAAACAGGCCGACTGCGAGTGCCAGATAGTAGAGCACC
>PWFE01000016.1 GCA_003554115.1 Haloferacaceae archaeon
CGTTTTTCGAAGTCGATTCCTGGCATCCCCGAATGAACGTTTGAGGGCACAACCGTCACCAGATGGATCCGGTCGACGCCGATCCGCCCCAGACAGCCCAACCCCGTCTCGGAGTTGATCATCGTCTCGCTGGCATCCGAGAGGTCCGTGGCGATAATCGCGGATTTGCCGTTCATCGGTCGGCTGTCCCGCGCCGAGAGGCCACGACGCCCGCCTTTGAGTAGCTATTGTGCATATTGAACAATATTGTCCAGTGAGTATTAAGCCTCCCGGTCAGTTTTTTCAGCGAGAACTGTCGACCAAACCCTATTTTCCGGCTTTTCTCGGATTCTGATGGTTAGAGAACTTGAACCGCAAATCATTGGATAACGTATGGATGGCTATCCGTGGTTTACTCGAATATAGTATTGTGCGATATTCCCCAAACTGTTATACGCTATCGGCGGATAGAGGCAGCTAACGAACGCATGTACTCCACACAAGACGGGACGACGGGTGAGTGGCCGTGAGCGGAACCGAGCTGTTGGCTGGGTTTTCGCCGACAGTCCAAGCGATGGCCCTGATCGGGATCATACTGATCGAAGCAGTCGTGTTGTACGTCGGCTACGGCGTCGCTGAGGATGCAATCGCACCGAGCGTGTTCCGCCGTCTGCGACGGACACAATGATCGACGCACTGTGGCTGGGCCCCGAACTGTTCGGGATGTTCGTCGTCTTCGGGTTCATGGTCGGGGTGTTTTTCGGCTTTTTCGGCATGGGCGGGGCGTTTATTGTCACCCCTACGCTGTTGATTCTCGGCTACCCCGCGCCGGTCGCCATCGGCAGCAGCATGGCGTTTGTCTTTGGGACTGCCGTGATTGCGACGCTCAAACACTCGGATGCCGGCCAAGTCGACTACCGCCTCGGGTTGTTGATGTTTGTTGGCATTACACTCGGCATCGAACTCGGCAGTCGACTGGTGTTTGGACTTGAAGTCCTTGGGATTGCCAATCTCGTCGTGAGCATCGCCTACGTCCTGTTGTTGGCAGCTATCGGTGTGCTGTTTACGAAAAGCGCACTCAACAACGATGCTGAGGAGGCCGAGGACAGCAGCGACGACGACATCCCAGAAATCGCCCAGAAAATTAAATCCTACAACATCCCGCCGATGATGCGGTTGGCTGACGGCTCAACTGCCTCACTGTGGACAATCTCTGGCGTTGGTGGCGGTGTGGGCCTCGTTTCGGGGTTTTTGGGTGTTGGCGGCGGCTTCGTCCGTATGCCAGCGATTTACTATGTGATCGGGACGCCGCTGGCGATTGCAGTCGGCACAAGCCTGCTCGGCGGGTTGATGTCTGGCGCAATCGGCGCGTTCACGTATGGGCGAGCGGGCGTGATCGACCTGGGCATTGTCACCGCACTCTTAGTCGGTAGTGCCTTGGGTGCGCGAATCGGCTCCAGTGCAACCGCCTACGTTAACGAAGAAGACGTGACAATTTATTTTGGAGTCATGCTACTGGTCGCCAGCGCGGCGGTCGGCCTCAGTGAACTCGCCGACTGGCTGGCCCAGCCGCTGCTCGAGCGCGTGAGTGTGTTTTTGCTTGTTGGCTCGGCGCTCGTCGTCTGTACGATGATTCTGTACCACGGTGCCAAAGCGGTCAGACAGACTACCGCTGGCTCGCCGGTCTCGAAGTAGGTCGCTACCAACGTTGATAGCTGCGGGGATGTGTTTTTGTACCCATAGTCGACACTCAGGGTATGATACGGGTCTCGGGCCTCAGAAAGACCTACGGCGAGTTCGCCGCTGTTGTCGACAGTTCCTTCGAGATCGAATCCGGCGAGATTTTCGGCGTTGTCGGGCCGAACGGTGCGGGCAAAACCACGACGCTGAAAATGATTTCTGGGTTGATCGAACCGACCGCCGGAAGCGCGAACGTTGCTGGCTTTGATGCCCAAGACCCCGAAATGCGGCATCGCCTTGGCTTTCTGCCCGAAGAATCACCGCTGTATGAGGATATGACCCCGCGGTCGTATCTCCACTTTTTTGCAGACCTCTATGATGTCCCACGAGGCGTGGCTGACAGACGTATTGCCGACACCTTGGACCGACTTGAGCTTGAGTACCGGGATCGACGGATTGGCGACATGTCGAAAGGAATGAAACGAAAAGTCGCCATCGCCCGCTCGCTGATTAACGACCCGGAGGTGTTGATTTACGACGAACCGGCCAGTGGCCTTGATCCACTGACGACGAACTCCGTTCTTGAGTTCACCCGTGAACTCCGGGCCGACGACAAAACGGTGATTTTCAGCGCACACAACCTCTATCACGTCGAAAGTGTCTGCGACCGAATCATCATCATGAACCAGGGCCGGATTATCGCCCGCGGGACGGTCGACGAAATCCGCAACGAGTACGGCGAGACTACCTATCGCGTCTACACCGATATTGAGCTTCCCGAAACCGAGACGACGAACGACGGCCGCCACTGTGCAGTCGTCGACTCAATGGACGCGGTGAGATCACTCCAAGCGGCCGCCGAGGCTGCCGGCGGCAGCGTTGTCGACATTCGAACTGACGAACCAAGCCTTGAGGATCTGTTTTTGGAGTTGACGGGTCGACAGATGTCGACGCCACGAACGGCTGCCGCAACCGACCCCACAACCCAGACCGAAGCCACACCACCGAATCCGGGAGAGAATCCGTGAAACTTCGGCGTCGACTGCGGTACATCTGGCGCATTGCCCGCTGGGAGACGAGCCATACCTCGACGAGCATCGACCGGCGAACGCTGGCAACCGGGCTTGGAATTCTGGTCATTGTCGGGCTGATTGCAACCGTTGGTCTGGCAACCGGCCTCGGTGGTGTCTCGCCCTCACAGGACATCTATCGAGTCGGTGTCGACAGCGACAGCGACTACTATCCAGTTGTTGAGAGCCACACCGCTCTCGCCGCACACGAACCGGACGAAGCCAAACTCGAAGCCGGCGAAATCGACGCACTCGTCATTGATTCGGGCCAGCAGGCCGCCCAAACCCAAGACGGAGAACTCGAACTGACTGCGGGCGAAAGCGGCGAGATCGAACTTGAGTCGGTCTCACGGCTCACCGTCTTGCATACGCCCACAGAGAAAGGCACCGCCGCCGTCAGTACGTTTCGGATCGCCGTCGAGCAGTACAACGACCGGCTGATGGCACTCGAAGAAAACCAGACCGCCGCCTACCCGGTGATCGTCCAACTGCAGTACCTCCCACAACAGGCCCTCGACGGACAGTTCGAGACTGACCCTGCTGTCGACGATGTGGAGGACGTCGACGACGATATCGACGAAGACGCCGACGATGACGAAGCTGTTGATGACGATGAGGCTGACGTGCCGGTCGACGCCGACCAAGATGGCGAAGACGACGAGGCTGTTGATGACGACGAAGTCGACGGTGCAGGCCCCGAACTTGCCGATGAGGAGGCGTCGTTGGCCGACCGGCTGTTCGGTACGGGTGCGGCCAGCGGCTCGCCGGCCGAAATCAGCCCGCCGTTTCCGTTTAGCTCGCTGCTGTTGGCGTTCGTCTTTCTGATTCCGATGAACTTCATCATACAGGCCTACGGTGGGTCGATTCTCA
>PWFE01000111.1 GCA_003554115.1 Haloferacaceae archaeon
AACACCTAAAACCACCTAAGACTGCTGGCGGTCCTGCCTGACCTTTCAACATTATTTCAATATTTAATATTAATCGATGTTTTTCAATATGTTTTTCAATATAACTTTACCTCTTAAACTTCCATCATCTCCACAAATTCCTTCGCCAGCTCAGGATCAAACTGACTCCCGGCACATCTGATAATCTCAGCTAAAGCTTCTTCTCGAGAGACAGCCTCTGGTAGGGCCTGCCGGATATCATCACATCATAGGCATCGACTATACTCAAGATCCGGGCTAAATAGGGGATTTCTTCTCCCTTAAGCCCCTGAGGATAACCCCCGCCATCCCAGTGTTCATGGTGGGTCAGAACATCCCTGGCAACCACGGCAAACTCCTCTGAGGCCAGAGCAATTTTATACCCGCTTTGAGGATGCCTTTTTATTTTTTCCCATTCATCATCCTCTAAATCACCCGACTTAGTAAGTATTTCTTCCGGAATAGAGGTTTTGCCAATATCATGCAGGTGGGCAAGCAGCGACAATTTATCCAGTTCAGCCGGCGGCAGCCCCACCTTTTCACCCAGCTTCCGGGCTATTTCAATTAACCTCCTGGTATGATCCTTTGTTTCAGCACTTTTTTCTCCCAGCACATTCAGCAAACTTTCGATTATCTTATTCTTGGTGCTCCGGCTGTTAATCAGCTTATTCTGCAGCATATTATTATCAGCCCTGGTCAGAACATCATCTATCTTATCTTCCAGCTCATTTTTAGTGGCAATCCCCACCCCTAAAGAGACGGGCAGCTTATCTTCCCCTGTTTTTTCACAATTTTGCTGAATCCTGCTGGAAATCTTACGAGCTGCAGCATTACCCGTTCTGGGCAGCAAAATTACAAATTCATCACCGCCGTACCTGGCTATTATGTCCTCCTCTCTCAGAACACCCTGCAAAATTTCAGCTGTTTTCCTAAGCAGCTCATCACCCTTTTTGTGCCCCAGGCTGTCATTGATAATTTTCAACCCGTTGACATCCACCATAATTAAGCTTATCGGAAGCTGGCGCTTTGTATCAAGCCTCTTCTTCTCCTCTTCAAAAAACCTCCGGTTATAAAGACCTGTTAGCTCATCATGAAAAGAGTTATATTTTATCTTCTCCCGGGCGTAAATTTTATCCAGCGTCGCTGCGGTATGGGCAACAAGCAGCTCCGCTAATTTCAGGTCCTCCCTGTCAAAAGCACTTTCTTCAGTAGCAATTGCCTGGAAAACCCCGTGCTCACCGATCGGCACACTGATCCCTGACTTAAAAGTATCTTTGATACGATCAGTCTCCCGGTTTTTCTCAATGTTATCAACAATAATACTTTTTCCTTCCCGGAAAGTTTTAGCAGAGATGCTTTTCTCCTCAATCGGCCTGGGCTTAATCGGCTTATTAACTTTTTCAGTGTAGGCCCGGGCAATAAGCAGATCATCCTCAACCAGGCGGACAATACAGAACTCGAAATCAAAAAGATTTTCCGCGGTCTTTAGTGTCAGCTGACAGATTTTTTCTTCGGAAGTTTGTTTTTTAAGTTGATAAGCCACATCATGCAGCTTCTCCAGGCGATATTTTTGCTCCTTTAGCCTTTTTTCTTTGGATTTTCTCTTTGAGATATCCTGAGCAAAGGCAAACTCATATTCTTTCTCATCATATTCTAAATAAACACTGGTCACCTGAACCGGGAAAATCTCACCACCGCTGGTCCTGTGCCGGGTCTCTATCTCGTTCACTTTCATTTCCTTTAACTGCCTCCAGTATTCATCTCTATCATTCATGTCAAAATCAGAATCAACATCAGATACTCTTTTGCCGATCAATTCTTCCCGGCTGTAATTAAGCTTCTCACAGGCTGTTTTATTCACATATTGAAATTCGCCTCCGGGACTAATCCAGAAAACAGCCACAGCAGCATTCTCAATAGAAAATTCAGTTAATCTCAGCTTCTTTTCCATTTTTTTTAGTTCTGTAACATCCACCGCCGAGCAGACCACATACTCCACCTCATTATCACTGCTCAGCCTGGGAATTTTAGTTATCAATAGCAGCCTTTTCTCTCCATCGCTATTTTCCAGCCACTCCTCCCGCTCAATTCTTTCTTTCTGCTGAAATACCCTTTTATTTTCAGCAATACATTTATCTATATTTCTGAGAGTTCTCGCTTCCCCGAGATTCTTATGCTCAATCTCTCCTTTATCAACCCCGACAAAATCGGCAAAGGCCTGATTAACAGTACCATAAGTCTCTGCATCCTCAAGATACCAGATCTGAGTATCTATAGAATCCAGCAGCAGGCTTTGCTCTTCCTTGAGCATTTTAGTTTTATCAGCCATAATCTCTCCATCCCCCGGTTATTCAAGCCAGGCTCCAGGTTCTCAGTTATTCTTAAACCCCAGATACCAATTATTCTAAAACTTCAGATGCCCAGTTATTCTAAAACTTCATATTCCCGGTTATTTTCCCGGTTGTTCTAAAACTCAAGATACCCGAGTATCCTTAAACTCAAAATTCCCAGTTATTTTCCCGGTTATCCTTAAACTCAAAATTCCCGGTTATTCTAAAACTCCAGATTCCCGATTATGCTTAAAACTTCAGATCCCCGGCTATTCTTTAAACCATCTCACCTATCCCATTTCCCGGCCACTCGACATTTCCACCGACCAGCAATAATTAACTCTATATACTAATTAAGGTACCAGAAAAATTAAATAAAATCAAATTTATCAAATTAATCAATATATTTGCAACAAAGCTTGTTATTGCCTGTTGTTGTCAGCGCCCAAGTCAGCAAATAATTTTTTGGACAGCTATATATCCAGCTAAGCATCCAGCTAAATATATAGCTAAATATATAAATCAGAAAATTTAATAATATATAAATATATAATTATATAAACATATAAATAAATAGATATATAAGCATATAAATATATAGATAGCCAATTATATAAATATATAAATATATATCCATATAATTATATATATAAATAAACAGCTAAATAGCTATCTAGCTAAATAGGCAGATATATAAATATATATTTAAATAATTATATAGATATATAAATAGCTATCTAGCTATATAAATAATTATATAAATATATATCCAGCTAAATATATAATTCAGAAAATTTACAAATATATAGCTAGCTATCCATATAAATATTTATCTATATATTTAAATAACTAAATGGTTACATAAACAGTATATCTAAATAGGTAAATACTCATACTGCCAGATAGCAAAATCACCAGACAACTCCCGCCAGGACACAACTGCCAGGACAGCAGGACAGAAAGCAGTCCTGCAAAAACCTGCAAAAAAGCCCCAGTTAAAGCATACTTCTCCGGTAAAACTTAATAATACTCATCAATAATCTCCTTAAGCGCCTCAATCAGATTATCCTCCGGGGAGCAGGTGGCCCGGACCTCCTCGAAAAACCTGGGATCGAGATGATTTAAAAGCTTCCAGCCCAGATCGATCGCCTGCTGCTTCGATAGTGTCAGATTCAACTCCCTGCGAAAGGTGCGGCGGATAT
>PWFE01000008.1 GCA_003554115.1 Haloferacaceae archaeon
GCTGGGGATTCCGTACTCATGATTGTACACCCTATATTGGGGATGCTATACAATATTAACTTCACGCACATAAGTGTGTCTATTATTGCAACGTTCTCGCATTGCTGCGCCCCGTTCGTGCAGCGCGTGCCGTGTTCAGACATGTGTTCAGACACCATCGCGCTGGATGTGTGGAACAGTATTGTGCAAGTTTAGAAATACCATGCAAACCCTTAAGGTCGGTTAGTCCGTACGTACCATCGAAGATGGACATAGACAACCTGGATTTCCCAACCCCCGACTCAACCGTTGAGTCGGTTCGTCCCGAATCGCTTAAGGCCCGAATCGACGCCGGCGAGTCGGTGACGATTCTCGATGCACGAATGGCCAGCGACTACGAGGAGTGGAAGATCAGCGGCGAAAATGTCGAGACGATCAACATCCCGTACTTCGAGTTCCTCGACGAGGAGATCGACGACGCCGTTCTCGCCCAGATTCCCGACGACGAACACGTTACCGTGCTGTGTGCGAAAGGCGGTGCAAGCGAGTTCGTCGCGGGCGCGCTCGCCGACCGCGGCTACGACGTCGACCACCTCGAAGCCGGGATGAACGGCTGGGCATCGATCTACGAAGCCCACGAAGTAACCGAGTACACGGGTGCTGGAACCCTTTTGCAGTACCAGCGACCTTCCTCGGGCTGTCTGGGCTACATGGTGTACGACGACGGCGAAGCCGCTGTGATCGATCCGCTTCGCGCCTTCAGCGACCGGTATCTTGACGATGCCGCAGAGTTGGGCGTTGAGCTGAAATACGCGTTCGATACCCACATTCACGCAGACCACATCAGCGGGCTGCGTGAACTCGTAGACGAGGGCGTCGAGGGTGTGCTCTCGGCGGCTGCCGTCGAGCGCGGCGTCACTTACGCCGATGAACTCACGCTCACTGAAGACGGTGACACGTTCGCTGTTGGCGATGCAACCATCGAGACCGTCTTTACGCCCGGCCACACCACCGGGATGACCGCGTATCTGGTTGACGACTCATTGCTCGCGACGGGCGATGGGCTGTTTATCGAGAGCGTCGCCCGCCCGGATCTCGAAGAGGGAGACGATGGCGCACCCGAAGCCGCCCGAATGCTCCACGAGTCGCTGCAGACGAAGGTGTTGACACTGCCCGACGAGACGCTGATCGGTGGCGCACACTTCAGCGACGCTGCCGAGCCGGCCGACGACGGCACCTACACCGCGCCGCTCGGCGAGCTGGTCGACCGCATGGACGCCCTCTCGATGGATGAAGACGACTTTGTCGAGACCGTGCTGGCGGATATGCCGCCGCGGCCGGCGAACTACCTCGATATTATCGGGACCAACCTTGGCCAGCAGTCGGTCGACGACGAGGAAGCGTTCACACTCGAACTCGGGCCGAACAACTGTGCGGCCAGCCAAAACGCGATGACGAGTGACTGACGTGGCTCGAACTCGAACGACGCTATGAGTCTCGAACTGCTCGTTGGGCCAACCGTCGAGTCGCTGTTTCCGAACGGAATCAGTCGGTACGCTGTCGGGGGGATACTCGTCGGATTGGCAACTGTGTTCATCTATGTCGGCACGGGCATTACAGCCGGTGCGAGCACCTTCTTGGAGTCGACGCTGTCGTACGTCTCCGGGCGGTCGCGGTTCCAGCAGTACCGCCCATCGCGTGACTGGCGGGTTGTCTTTACAGTCGGCATTATTGGTGGGGCGGCGATCTACGCGATAATCTATCAAGGCCAAGCGTGGTCGCTGGCCGGCAGTGGCTGGACAACCGAGGTCCAGCCGTGGCGGCTGTTCGTCGGCGGGATTCTGGTCGGAATCGGCACCCGCATCGGGAAGGGCTGTACCTCCGGGCATGGGATCTGTGGGGTTGGCTCAGTCTCTCGAACCTCGCTGGTCGGCGTGGTGACGTTTCTCGTTGTCGCGATTGTCACCGCGAACATCGTCGCCGTCTTCGGGGTGGTGCCGTGAGTCGACACCCACTGTTCATGCCCCTGATTCTCGTCTCGGGGCTGGTCTTTGGGTTTGGCCTCGGCTTTAGTCACATGGCTCGCCCTGAAGTCGTCATTGACTTTCTGACGTTTCGGGATCTGGGCTTGCTGTTCGTGATGTTCGGTGCATCGATTGTCGCCGGCATCGCCTTCTGGGGGCTTTCTTCGACCGGCGGGTCGGCACCGCTTACCGGGCGGGCGTACGGTCGACGACTCAAATCGTTCGACCGAAACGTGTTGATCGGTGGGTCGGTGTTCGGCGTCGGCTGGGGGCTGTCGGGCATCTGTCCGGGTGCGGCCTACGCCAGCCTCGGGGTCGGCAACTGGCCGATTCTGTATGCACTGGCTGGTATGTTCATCGGAGCCTACATCCAAGGCGTCTGGCGAAGCGAGCCAGCAGGGTCGACTGCAGGCGTCCCAAGCGACGACTAACAGAGGCATCCCATCGTCGACTGGACGTCGCGGTTTTCTGTAAAATTATTAGATGACGTAACTATCGATGTAGAGAGTTAGTTGGTCAAACAACCGGTTAAATTTCAGGAATCGTTCCCTCATTCTCACTTATATCATCAGGCGAAACTTCTGCAGCAGTCGAATACGCCCACTCAAATGTCTCCAATTCGTCCCCACTACCCAAAGTGATCTCAATAGTTGTTTGATCTATATCAAACCCTTCAGTTATTTCCGCTACAATCCATCCCTCAACACCAACACCCGGGTAGACTTCTCCTGTTGCGTCTTGGTCCAATCGCGATTGATGGTACGGTGTTAAACTCACACCGTCAACCTCATACGCTGATGAAATGTCCTCAAATTGAATGGTCTCTGTTTCCTCACCAGCATAATATACTCTTATGCTTCGTCCACTGGTGCCGCCGACCACAGAACTTCTAGAGGGTAGTTCACGTCTGTTATCTCCGTCGTTTAGTGCTTCTATATGGGTTAATAGGAATTCAGCACCAGTCTCCGGAGACCTATCTTGTGTCATGCCCTGATCTACGTCAGTGGTCACTTCATCCGTGGTCATCCATTCTGTCGGTACAACCTCAACACCACGGTGGTTAACAACTTCACCGAACTCTTGGTTTTCATTTCCCACATATTCAACCGCCTCAAGAGAATCATCAAGACAACCAGAAATCCCGACAACTGCAGTAGCAGCAATACATGAAAGATATTTCCTTCGATTCATATTTTTCTGTGAATACTCTGAACTGATTAAATCTTTGCCAAATCAACGAGGCTTACTTTCTTTGTATCTTTTCAGTGTCAATATAAAATCAACCTTGCAAACAGGATTCTCGAATTGGACTAGTTCTACCGACTAAAATCGAATTCTAAAATATCACTATCGCTTGCAGGTATTAACTCCGAACAGCCGATAGGCCATACACTGCTGGGTCACGCCAGTGCCGAAGACGATGAGTCCGGCCGCCGTGGCAATACCGCCAACCGTCGACCCAAGCGGGACGACACCAAGCAGGCTCA
>PWFE01000070.1 GCA_003554115.1 Haloferacaceae archaeon
AGCTCTCGGCGGTTCGTCACCGCAGCGATGTAGTCCGCAAAGGGCTGTTTGCCGACCCCGAGTACACGACCGCAGAGACGGCCGCAACGTACGACGAACTCCTTGAGCGGGCACGCACTGATCTCGAAGCCGGCTCGGCTGTCGTACTCGATGCGACGTTCAAAACACGCCAGTTGCGCGAGCGCGTTGCAGCCGTCGCCCAAGAGACGAATGCACGATTCGAGTTGGTCCACGTGGTCTGTGATTCGGCTGTTGTCGAAACGCGAATCGAAAACCGCACTCAAACGGTTAGTGACGCCGATCTCCGGGTGTATCACCAACTCAAGGAGTCGTTCGAACCCATCGACCGCGAGCACGTCGTAGTCGACAACTCTGGCTCACTCGCTGACACGCATCGACAACTCGATGAGTCGGTGCTGAATCTCGTCGTCGACCAACCCTGAGCCGACACAGAAGTGTCAACATAACCTGAAACCCCTCGAACTATTTCTATCCACAGCGTATATTCAATCCTATGAGCGATCACGACTGGAGCGACAGCCTGTCTGCAGCCGACCGTATCGAGGCTGTCGCCGTTACAGTCAGCGATCCGAGAACGGCCAACTGGATCGCCACAGAGGCTGACGTCGCCCACGAGACAGCTACAAAGTATCTCCAGCGACTCACCGAAGATGGTAAGCTGAAAGCCGAGACACAGGGAGAACAGACGACGTACCGACCTGATCCAGTTGGCCAGCACCGTATCGAGATGCGCGAACTGTATGAGGACTACTCACCAGACCAACTGGCAGAAAGCCTTGAGGCGATGAACGAACAGATTCACGCATGGAAGACGGATTACAACGTTGAGACGCCCAACGAGTTGCGCGCAGGCCTCAGCCGTGTAGAAGACACAGACAAACGAGAGCGCCAACAGGCTGCTCGCGAGTGGGACCACCTCGTGATGCGTCGACGTCTCGTTGAAGATGCACTTCAGCGGTCTAACAATCTTCCGGGAGATCAGCAGTCCATGTCGACATGACTGGGATTCTGCGTCGGCTCAAACAACCGCTACGGTACGTTCTCGGCGTTGGCCTGATTATCGCCGGAGTGTTGCATTTCGTCGTCCCGGAGCTGTACGTCCAGATTATCCCGCCGTTCTTTCCGGCCCCGCTCGCACTCGTCTATCTTTCTGGAGTCGCCGAAATCGCCGTCGGCATCGGGCTGTTGTTTGCCCGAACACAACAGTATGCGGCATGGGCGACCGTTGCCGTACTGATCGCCATTTTTCCAGCAAACATCTATATGGCGACTCATGGAGTCGTTATTGAGGGAATGCCCGGCGGTGGTGATCCCTCTGAGTTGGTTCGCTGGGGTCGACTCCCGCTCCAAGGTGTGTTGATTGGCTGGGCGCTCTGGTACACCAAAGAGAGCTGAAGAGACACACCCATTGAGACTCGATAGCTCAGGCTTCGAACTGCGCACGAAACGCATCAAACTGTGAGTGTGGCACGCCGGCAGTGCCGAGTTGGTCGGTATGGGCATCACTCCCGCCAGTCGCAAGCAGCCCGTAGCGGTCGATTGTACGATCGACCAGCGTTGTATCAATCTCCCGGCTGTATGGGTAGTACCGTTCGACGGCATCAAGTTCGGCAGTAAGTTCGAGTGCTTCGGCAGGATTATCATACCGAAGCGGATGAGCCAACCCGACAAGTCGACACGCCTCCGAAAGCAACTCAATGCCAGTTGCGGCAGGTGTGATCTCACGCGGAACAAAGCAGGGACCGTCATCGCCGATAAGCACCTCGAAGGCTTGGCTGTAGCTGTAGGGTGCCTCGCTGTCGGCGATTGCACGAGCAATGTGTGGTCGACCAATGCCAGCGTGTGGCTCAAGATGGAGGTCGACGCCGGTGTAGGATTCAACGCGGTCGATAATCCGCTGGGCACGGCTGCGTCGGTTGGTCTGCAGTCGGTCGAGTTCGGCAGTGAGTTCGGCAGTTGGCTCGACGCCATACCCAAGCAGATCAACGCGCTGAGCGTCGGTTGCTACACGGAGTTCGATACCCCGAATGATGGTGATTTCGTCGTGAACGCTGACTGGCTCAGTCAGTTCAGGATGGATGCAGTCGTGGTCGGTCACCGCAATCCAGTCGACGCCAGCCCGTTTGGCGGCTGCAGGAAGCCGCTCAACTGTGAGTCGACCATCGGAGGCCGTTGTATGAAGATGGAGATCCGCAGCAATCTCTGGGCACATACTGAACGACAAGATACAGACAGCCAAGACAGTACCGACGGCTGGCTATTCTCACCCAAAAGTGAGCAGGATCGGCGATGTACGAAGGCCACCCAAACAGCCTGCAAAGCACGTCGTTGAAGCAGGAAGCCCCGTCATCAAGCGCGAGCCGTCAGGCGAGCGGTAGGGTGGGGTAGTTCACTACGGACTGTGACAACACAGTGGCCGTCTCGTTGGGTGATGTCCTAAATTGTGCCGGTCGACCAGCGGTCGATGTCGTGTGTCGGTTTTCGGGCGTGGAGACGGTCGTGAGTCATACAAACCGAGCGCGCCGAAAGACCCTCTATGTTTTGTCTGCGACGGCTTAGGGTTGGTCGGCCGAAGCCGAACGGTCGACGGCAGCGGTCGTCGACTCCGAAGAACCAGTTGTGACCGGTGGCTCACCCAGAAGTGAGCGATAAAACAGCACCGAGTACACCAGATACGCCGCGCCAATTGGACTCAGGACGACAAGCGTTATCAGCGACTCCAGCAGTGCCATGCTCAGTGAGACGGTGCCGGGCTGTGCGAAAAACTCGACCGGCGAAGCCCAGATAACTCCGCCGTAGACGGTCAAAATCAGAAGACCCCCACCGATGAGAATCGCGAAGTAACCAAGCACTGAACGGAGGTTCTGTTTGACCACACGCAGGCTACGCGAAAGGCTGTCGACTGCGCTGTAGTCTTCGATCACGATGGCATGGGCATAAAACTGCAATGCCAGCGAAAGGCCGATATACAGCCCGGCAAACACCACTCCAGCCACGACAGCGATTGCCAATACGGTAAGGCTCTCGACGGCCACCAAACCCACCACGCCGATCATTGCTGCGACACTGGCGGCAAGGGAGAGAGCGAGGAAAATCGCCAAAAAGATTAGATACGCACCCAGCACCGAGAGGTAGTACTGCTTGCCGTAGGTGAGAAACGATTCGAACGAAATCTGCCCGGAGGTTGCGGCCTCGTTTATACAGACTCAAGGAGAATACCTGCGCCTTTAGGCGCAGGATGAATCCGATAAACCCCACACAATCCACCGTCGATAGCAAGGCAGGATATTCCACGCCAACCGACACTATTAACAAAACAGCGTTTATAACTGGTTATGGAGCAAGATATGAGCCGGACCGTCCGAACCTTCGAGGCTGCGATTACGAACCAGCGACAGGTTCGTGACGACCTCGACCAACTCGGATGGGCCGCCTCAAAACTCTGGAACGTCGGTCGCTACTACGCAC
>PWFE01000162.1 GCA_003554115.1 Haloferacaceae archaeon
CGTCATAATGTCTGACCGAATTCTGTCAGTCACCGCCTACACGACACTTGATCTGATCGATGGCGAGGCCGAAGCCCACGAGTTTACCGAATCGGCTTACGCCGTGGTCAACGCGACCGCCCCGCGCAAACAGCCCGACCACGTCAAACTGGAACTCGAACTCGACAACGCCGAACTCGAAGTCCTCCCGGCCCACGCCGACCGCGTCCGGCTCACGCCCGACCAAGCCCGCACGCTCGCGGCGGATCTCGAAAAATACGCCGACAAAGTCGAGTCGTATCTCGAAGACAGCGACGAGTAGTCACGGCTCCCAGTCGACGCGCTCGCGCCACTCGTGCTGTTGTTCGCTTTCGGTGATATGGTGTTGGCCATCGGCGATCTCCTCGCGCACTCGGTCGTCGAAGTCGGTGATTTCGGTCAGAAAGCCGTGCCGAAACGTCTCGACGACTTCGAACGTCCACATGTCGTCGACCGCGCCTGACGGAAGATGTTTGGCCCGGAGCTCGTCGGCATACTGCTCGTGGCCGGCCTCTCGGAGCAGCGTTTCGGCGTCGGCCAGTTTGTCCATTGCGCGGCCGATGCTGTGATGAAACGCGAGCAGGTTGCCGAACCCCTGATAGATGTGTTCGGTGGCGTGCTGGATTTCGTGAAGCGCCTCCTTTTCGGCCGCCGAGAGATCGGGGTCGTTCTGGTCTGGCATACGCCTGACTTTGGGCTGACGGGCTAAAGGCCTGATTCAGTAACCTCAACGTGTCGACGGTCTCGTTCAACACTCGACTGTCTCACCCAACTTCGGAGCCACTGCGTCGAAGCCGTCTTCGCGCAACTCTTCGGCGAACGCTGGACAGGAATCACCGTGATTCACCAGCACCGTCGACTCCTCGTACGCACTCAAAAACTCCCGGAGTCCGTCGTGATCTGCATGGGCTGAAAAGTCGAACAACTCGACCTGCGCCGAGACCGGATAGATCCCGCCGTTGAGTTCACAGCGACCAGTTTCGAGAAGCTCTCTGCCGGGCGTGCCGTCGACTTGATACCCAGTCAACGAAATCCGATTGGTTGGGTCGGTCCGAATTTCGGGGATGTAGGTCATCGCTGGCCCGCCAGAGAGCATCCCACTGGTGGTGACGATTACCGTATTTTGGTCGGCGATCCGCTTGCGCTGGCCGTCGCGTCCAGTTACCTCCCGTGCATGCCGCGCGGCCCGCCCGAGGGCATCGCCGTCCCGCACAAAGTCAGGATACTGACGGAGCATCGACAGCACTTCGGTGCCCATGCCGTCGACATAACACTCTAGGTCGTGGGCCTCACACACCATGAGCAGCTCTTGGGTACGGCCAATCCCGAACGCCGGAACCACCACGGTGCCGCCCTCCCACATCGTCGTCCGCGCCGTTTCGGCAAATCTCGATTCGACCGCGCTTCGGTCGGTGTGGTGCACATCGGCATAGGTCGACTCACAGATCACCACGTCCGCCTCGGGCCGCGCTGTTGTGCCGTCTAACAGGCGCGTATCGTCGGTATGAAAATCAGCCGTATAGAGCAATCGAGTCTCGCCGTCGTCGACGAGTACGTGCGCTGAGCCGGGGATGTGGCCCGCATTGTAAAACGTGATCTCGTGGCCCGCCGCCTCAAAGGACTCGCGGTAGCCGTGGCGGTAGTCGACCTCGCCCATCCTTGAGACGTGCGTCTGGGTGAACGGACACTGCATCGTTCCACCATGCAGTTTGAGCGTATCGCGTGCGAGAATCCGGGCGAGTTCGGCGGTGGGTGGTGTCCAGTGGATTTCAGGACGCTTCGACCCAGAGAGAAGCGACGGAATCGCCCCGACGTGGTCGAGATGGCCGTGTGAGACGACGACCGCTTCGGGGTCGACGGAGCCGACGGGGTACTGCGGCGGCGTTGCGGTGAGCGTCCCGTAATCTAACAGCAACCGATCATTAACGAGAATCGCACTCCGGCCAACCTCGCCTGCGCCACCGAGAAACTGCAACTCCATTGTCGACTGTTCGGGGGCAGTGCTTTTCAGTCGTCGGTTTTAATCTGACAGGTCGACTGCTGTAGCTCCGTCGACGACTGAGGCTAACCACGTGGCGACCACATACTCACAGCAGAAAACGTCGACTTGCCGGTGCTATGGCGGCTCCCACGCGGGGGATGCTACTGACCGACTACGTATTCACACCCGGTTCATCACGGACAAAGCGAACCGAAAACCGTTCGTAGCCACCGTAGGCGACATCGAGCGCGCCCATCCACCAGTTCCATCGCTCGATGAGATCTGAGTCGTCTGGGGCATCTTGGAGGTGGCCGACGAGTTCGTCGATGCTCAAATCGGCTCCGCGATCCGAGATTGTTTGCCCGGAGTCGACGAGATCGCGCGCCTGTCGGGTGACGACACGGAGTTCGGCCTCTGTGCCGCCGAACTCGCGGTTGAGGGTGTGTTTGAGGCGTGTCGTATCCACATACGCTAGTGGGTTCTCACGCTGTAAGACTCTCTCGAATTTGGTCGTTGGTACCATATTACAATCTGAAACACTGGTGGCTTGTATTGAGCAGGTAGGTCTTGACAATGTCTGAACTCTGTACCCGTAAGTCGACGGTGAGTGCTACAGTTTTCAGCCATGGAACACTTGGTAGAAACTCGTCGACAGTCATACGAACTGTACCAAAAACACCTCAAAAAGCCTATTTGACTCGTACACTGTCTGCTGCCGTCGACCTTTTTGCCCTCGCCAGTCTGTTGTCTGCTATGACGAACTGGAAAGCCGTTGGCGTCGGCTTCGTGGTGATGGTGATCGCAGGCGCATTAGCGACCGGTGCACCCATCATCGGCCATATCGGCGCGGGCATCATCGGCGGGCTGGCAGCCGGCTATCTCGCCGGTGGCGGCCTCATGAGTGGCGCATGGCACGGCCTGTTGGCTGGCTCGATTGCCGGCATCGCGCTCACGCTCATATTTGCAGTCGTATTCGGCGTGATTGGGCTCGCTGGTGGGCCACTCGGCGGCGCGCTCGGCTTCGGAGGTGTGTTGGTCGCCGGTCTTGTGGTGACGTTCATTTTGGCCGTCGACAGCGCACTCGCCGGTGCAATTGGTGCAGTCTTTTCGTAGCCAGCTCAGCGATCAAGGTACTCTTGTTGGATGTCGACTACTTGCGTCGAGTTCTCGCAGTCAGCATACCGCCGCAGTGGTTCATCATTGAGTTCGAGAAACGTCTCACCCCAGGTGAACTTGGCCAAGATTTCTTCAGCCTGCTCGCGCTCACCGAAAATACAGAGTGCGGCCGCAAGCGCCTCAACGGTGGTCAGTTGCATTGGTCGACCGAAGTTTACGGGGTTTGCCGCAACGAGAAACGGTAGCGCCCGGTGTTCGCCGGCCAGTGAGAACTGGGCTTCGCCCGCGGACTCCCACGAGCAGTCGAGCGCGACAAGTGCGCCGTCGACGGCCGTCTGGCGGTCGGCCGGCGAGA
>PWFE01000138.1 GCA_003554115.1 Haloferacaceae archaeon
CGGTGCCGAAGTTGGGCTGCCAGACTCTCCATGCGCCCGTCAGCCAAATGAAGCGACCGGGTGAGTCGTTCTTTGAACTCGATGGGCTCGCCGTCCTGTTCACCGCGCTTGAGGGCCTCCTGTAGGGCGGCCCGATCCGCGCTCATACGCGCCGTTTGTCAGGCGACAGTAAAACGCTTTTCATGCTGTGTGTCTCCATACCAAACACGAGTCGACCGGAAAATGTCGGCGACGCTGTTGGACATCACTTACTCCGAGAGTTTCTCGTAGGCTTTGCTTACCCTTTTAAATCGGGCTTCGTTACCGTCTCCCGTATCCGGATGGTACTCTTTTGCCTGTTTTCGGTAGGCAGCCTTTATATCGGACTGGCTTGCCGAGGGCGTGACTCCGAGAACGGTTCGTGCCTCGCTTGCTGAGATCCCTGTGTCCCGTGTCGGTTCTCGTCTGGCCCGTCGACGGTTCTGTCGGGTCTGTCGTGTTCGACGGGCACGTTCGCGTGCGGTGAATCTTGCTCCGTTGACTCCCGCTCCGAAGCCGCCGGGGGCTCTTCGCTGGCGGCCCGTAGCGTTGAACTGGCCGCTGGCGGCCTCTCGACGCATCTTCTCGGCGAGTTTCCCGCTGGCCTGATACCACATCAGATACGCCGACCCACCGAACGGGAGTGCAACAAACAAAAAGAACGGATTGACCGCGAGACCGACCACCATCATCAGGACCGTAATCCCGACGAAGACTGAGGCTATTCCCATGATGAGGCCGTTTCTGTTCACTGAGTAGGGTAACGTGTTGCGTCAATGTAATTCTCTCGGCTGGCCACCCCGTTCGGCCCCCAGCAGCTAACCACACGGCGTTCGTAACTGCATTCATGAGCACTGTGGGCATTTGTCAGATCTGTACTGCGGCCCCCGCCAGCGAGACATGTAGCCACTGTGGATCGCTGGTCTGCGAACAGCATTATGACCGTCAACACCGAGTGTGTCGACAGTGTCTGGGGGGTCGCCAGTAGCCGAAGCTACTGGTCTCGGTGTTGGTTGAGCCGGCGTTTCAGCTTCTTTGCTGACTGGCCGGCGGCTTTGGCGAACGCTTCTCCGTGGTCTTCGCCTGCATAAATAATCCCACGCGAGGAGTTGACCAACCCGACGCCGTGGCTGTTGAGCCCGTAGTCGACAGCTACTTCGGCATCGCCACCCTGTGCGCCAACACCCGGCACAAGGAACGGCAGCGAGGGGACAGCCTCCCGAATGGATTCGAGTTCGTCCGGACCGGTCGCACCGACGACGAGCCCGACGTTGTTGTGCGTGTTCCACAGCTCGGCCAGCGCGGCTACGCGTTCATACAGAGATTCGCCGGAGGCGAGTTCGAGATCCTGTAGATCCTCTCGGCCGGGGTTCGAGGTCCGACACAGCACGAAAACGCCTTTTTCGGCCCGATCCAAAAACGGCTGCAGGGAGTCTCGGCCCATATACGGGTTGACCGTAATGGCGTCGACTTCATCAAGGATTTGGGCGTATTGGCGGGTCGTATTACCGATATCAGCACGTTTCGCATCCAAGAGAACGGGAACGTCCTTGCCGTGAGCGTAGGCAATCGTCTCGCGAAGCGACCGCCAGCCGCCGGTCGACTCATAAAAGGCAGCGTTAGGTTTGTAGCAGGCCGCATGCTCGTGGGTGGCATCGATAATCCGACGGTTGAACGCCCACTGTGGGAGGTCCTTGTCTTGGAGGTGGTCGGGAATCCGGTCTGGGTCGGTGTCAAGTCCGACCGAGACCACGCTGTCGACGGTGGCGATCCGGTCGGCAAGCCGGTCGAAAAAGCCAGTAGCCATGCGTGGAGGGAGTCATGGCTCTCTTAAGTCTCCTTCTGTATGGTAGGGGCTCGATACCCCACGGCAGGCAGTGGCTACTGTGGGTTGTCTGTGACTAACGAAACCATCCGCATTCGATTGTCATGCCAGCATGAGCGACACTGGCGTCGGTGGCTGGCTTCGAGCCAATGAGTCGACGCTGTGGATCGCCGCCGTACTGTCCTACGGCCTTGGTGATTTCGTGACGACGACTGTCGGGCTCAGCCAGCAGGGCATCGTCGAAGTCGGACCCGTCGCCGGGCCGGTTGTCGACGCTTACGGAACGCCGGGATTGGTGGTGCTCAAATCGGGGACGCTCGCCGGGAGTTATGCCGTCTGGCGACTGGTGCCCCAGCCCCAGCGTGTGGGCATTCCGCTCGGCTTAGTGAGTGTCGGCCTTGCTGTGACGCTCTGGAATTCAGTGATGATCTGGCTTGCAGTCTGAACGGACGCAACAGTAAAATGGTCGACCGAGAGACTGTCGGTAATGAACGAAGCAAAACAGCAGTCGATTATGCAGGGCGGAATCGTCGCAACCTTGGTTGTCGCCACGATTTTTGGCGGGATCACATACATCACCGAAGGAGCCGTCGACTGGTCGCTTGTCTGGATTATCGTCTTTATGACCTCGCTACCATGGGTCGGATATCTCTACTGGATGCGATAGTCTCGGGCTTACTCGGAGAACGGCACGACAACAACCGACCGCGACGACTGTGCGAGAAGACGAGCCGTTTCGTCGGCCTGCTCGGGAGTGTGGCTGATGACGATCTCGTCGGCTCCGGTCCGGTCGGCGACCGTCAGCAGCGCCTCGACGAAACTATTGACTGATTCGGTATGGCGGTCGACGGTGGCTATCGCACCGAGTCGGGCATAGACCGCGTTTTGGGCATCTTCACTGTCGCGTCGGGCTTGCGGTGTCGATTCGTCTGGGGTGCTGGTGACTGCATGGACGATGTCGTCGCTATCGAGCCGGTCGACCAAATAATCACAGAGAGCCGCACTCTCGTGGACCGCATCTGCCGGTAAGACGAACGTTGTCATACCGGGTAGTAGGTAGCTACTAAAATAAACCCAGAGCGATGCGGCGGTCGCTCGAAACTATTGTATTTAGAAAATGCGTCGGCGGGGATTTGAACCCCGGTTGTAACCATGGCAAGGTTACGTGATACCACTACACTACCGACGCGCTCTTTCGCATTTAATTCTAACCGGAGGTAGATGTATAAGCGTTGCGAAAGCCACGCCGTGTGAGTGAGAAAACCAACCGACGGGGCGACGACGAGTCGACAGTCAGCGCAGTTGAGACGGTGCTCAATGCGACGGCGATGTGTTCGATATGCGCACGCTAAATAGTAGAACGTCTATGAGAATGCTTCCTGAGTGATCATGCATTCGGTTTTGTGCGCAATCTTGAACCAAACAGAACGCTCTTAGGTGCTACATCTGTATGGATCGGTATGTCACGCATCTCATACCAACAACAACTCGACCGCCTCGCCGATGACGTGCTGTACATGTCTGAGGTGGTTCTCGACCGTCTGCGGCTCTCGCTGGCAGCACTCGAACGGAAAGACGAGTCGACTGCCC
>PWFE01000072.1 GCA_003554115.1 Haloferacaceae archaeon
TCGCCGTCGCCCTCAATTCCTTCGTGGTCGACGGTCACACAGAAAGGCGTGCCAACCTCGTCTTGACGGCGGTAGCGGCGGCCAATCGAGCCTGAATCGTCGTACGACACCGAGATGCCAGCCGAACGAAGATCACCGGAGATGTCGGTCGCGACGTCGACTAACTCCTCGTCGTTGCTGACGAGCGGGAAGACGGCGACGTTGGTTGGGGCGACTTCGGGAGCCAACGAGAGATACGTCCGGGTTTCGTCGTCGAGTTCGTCTTCGGTGTGGCCGTGTTCGAGCAGCGTATAGACGGTTCGGCCAACACCGAACGATGGCTCGACAACGTGCGGAGTGATGTGTTCGCCCGACTCAGTTTGTTCTTCGACCGAAAAGTTGGCGACGTCGGTATCAACCGTATACTCCTCGCCATCCACGTCGACGGTCACCTCGTCGGCCTCAAAGGCGTCGGGCTCAGCCTCGGCGAGTGCTTGCAGCGCCTCGGCCACGTCCGCGGCCGCCCCGCCGAACTCCGGACCAAGCGCGGACATATCGGGATCGACAGTCGCTTTCTCGACCGTGATCGGCTCGTCGTACCGCTTAAATACGGTAAATCGGTCCCCGGAGTACTCGCCGTGTTTTTTCAGGTCATAACAGCCACGGTAGGCGAAGCCGGCGATTTCAATCCAGTTGCCGCCGATTTCGCTTTCGGCATCCCAACAGTCGGTCGCATAGTGCGCACGCTCGCCCGAGAGGTGTTGGCGGAACCGGAACCGATCCATGTCGACGCCGATTCGTTCGTACCACTCCTGGGCGATTCCGAGATAGTAAGCGACCCACGGCGAGCCGATGATTTCGTCATCGACGGCTTCGCCGATGGTGGTCTCGATATACTCGCCGTCGTCGGCGTTTTGTTCAGTTGCCGGATAGAGTGTGACCTCGACATCGTCGACCTCACCAAGCGGTGGTTCGTCCTCCTCAGGGTCGATGAACTGCTCCAACTCCGCTTGGGTGAACTCCCGGACGCGAATAATCCCGCGCCGGGGGCTGATCTCGTTGCGGTAGGCCGGCCCGATCTGGGTCACGCCAAAGGGGAGTTGGCCGCGGGCGTACTCTTTGAGTCGTGGGAACTCCACGAAGATCCCCTGGGCCGTC
Source organism: Haloferacaceae archaeon (assembly GCA_003554115.1). Next base: position 1,138 of record PWFE01000072.1, read on the forward strand.
TCGGGTCGCATGTAGCCTTGATCGCCCGAGCCGGGGCCAATCGAGGTCTCGAACATCAGATTGAAATCCTCGACTGGCTCGCCTGCCAGGGAGGCTCCGCAGGCTGGACAGGCCAGGTCGTGTTCGGCAATGAGTTCGCCGACGCGCTCGATGCCGAGAGCTTCGGCGTCCTCAATGTCGTCGACGGCGTCTTCGATCAGGTGATCAGCCCGATGGCTGGCGCCGCATTCGGCACACTCGACGAGCATGTCGTCGAAGCCATCGAGATGCCCTGAGGCCTCAAAGACTGCCTCGGGCATGATTGTGGGGGCTTGGATTTCGTCATTGCCAAGCCCGATGGTAAACGTCTCGCGCCAGGCGGACTCGACGTTATGTTTGAGCGACGCGCCCTCCGGACCGAACGTATAAAAGCCGGCCGTCCCGCCGTAGGCACCGTTCGAGCCGAAGAAAAACCCGCGGCGTTTGGCCAGTTCCATCAGGTCGTTCTGGTCTGCCATTACAACCCTCCGAGCAAGTCCATATCCCGAACGATGCCGACGAGTTCACCACCGGCGACGAGCGGAATCTGTTCGATATCGTTGGTAATCATCGCTTGGGCGGCCTCTTTGGCCGTTTTCGTTTTCGAGATCGTCACCACATCGCTGGTCATGAACTCGCTGACTGGCTCGGCCGGGATCTCGACGTTCCGGGTCGGAAAGTAGCTGTTACCGACTGCCTTTATTCCTTCCCACGCCCACTCGGAGTCCTGTTCGGCAATCGATTCGCCAGTGTCGTCTTCGCCCTCGACAACGCGGGCGACCTCAACGATGTCGACTTCGGTGAGCACCCCAGCCATATCGCCGTGTTCGTCGAGTGCGACCGTGTAGGGGACGTTCGCAAAGTAGATTTCGCGTTCGGCTGTCGGCAGCGGTGTGCCGACGTAGGTGGTGTTGATATCGCGGGTGGCGAGTTCGTCGACCCGCCGGTCGCCGTCGATTTCGCCGCGGGCGATTGCTCGAACGACATCAGTGAGTGTGAGAATGCCAGCGAGCGCGCTCTCGTCGTCGGCTTCGACAACCGGGAGTCGACGGGCTGTCTGTTCGTCCATGAGCGCCGCCGCCTCGTGAATGTCGGCGTCAGTCGTGATTGTCGGTACCTCACGCATGAGCAGTGCCAACTGATCTTCGTCCGGCCGGTCGATCAGGTCGTCTCGAGAGACAAGTCCGCGGTAGACCTCTTTGCCGTCAGTTTCTTTCACTACCGGGACCGATGAAAAGCCGTGTTCCTGCAGATACTCCAGAACGTCATCGCGGGTACCGGGTAGTTCGACGGTCACCAACTCCTCCCGCGGTGTCATCGCTTCGACTACGTGCATAGTTCGCGTACCGTGGGCCAGCCTCTTGTATCATCCGAACACTATCGGCCACTGTCGGGGTTCGTTGTGCTCCCATTCGACACGTTTATATGTATCAGGATGTGAAGCTCAACCATGCCACAGGAACACACACCTGTTGCCGAGACGGATGCCGAGGTGATGGCCTCAATCGATGGTGCTTCCGGGAGCCCATCGTATATCATCGCCGATATCAGCCGTGACGATGCGTGGGTCTCGGTACAGGCCACTGACGCCCCGGTGCTTGCAGAGTGGTGTTGACCTGTTTTTTTAGTCTTCTGTCCAGTAGTACAACGACTCTTTGCTCGCCGTACAGTTCGGACACTGCTCGGGAAGTGATTCGATTTCGCCCATTTCGCCGCACTCCATACACCGCCACATCAGGTAGGCTTCGCCGAACTCGCCGCTCGTCGACCGCTGGCTTTCGGGGCGGTCGGCGTCGGCTGTGACAACAAAGCCGCCGCTGGTCTGTTCACGGATAATCCCGAGTGGCTCGCCGTGCTTGTCGAACACCCGTTTGCCGATGGCTGTGGTTGGCCCGCCGTTGGCTACATCCGGCTTGCTCATATCGGCCGTTAGGCCACAGTGTGCATAAGTGTATCAAATCATACAATTATCCGACTCTCGATTCAACCGGAGTGTCTTCGTCGACGAGTCGTTGACTCATCGCGGACTCGTTGAGTGATGCGTTGTCTCCGAATAGCCATCACGATCTTTCACATAAAGTCGGCAATCCCGCTCTGTTTGTTTTTATCGTTCTCGAAGACGGACTCCAGAGAGCGTTCGAGAATCCGGAGTCGCTGTTTGGTGTACTCCCGACAGCCAAACCGGTCGGCGACCTCAATTGCGGTGTCCATGTACTTGTTCACCGATCCCTGATGGACGGTGAGATTTACCCGGCCGCCGCACTCTCGGCA
>PWFE01000136.1 GCA_003554115.1 Haloferacaceae archaeon
ATTGGGTTGCCGATGGTGGCCGAACAGCAGACGAACTGGGGGTCGGCGTCGTACCGCTCGCAGATGCGGTTGAGTCGGCGCATGACGAGTGCGACTTGGGTGCCGAAAACGCCGCGGTAGCTGTGGACCTCGTCGATCACCACGAGTTCAAGCGATTTGAAAAACCAGTCCCAGAGTCGGTCGGCATAGGGGAGCAGGGCGTAATGCAGCATGTCGGGATTCGAAAGCAGGACGGTGGGTCGACGGTCCCGGACATCGCGCTTTTCGGTCTGCGAAAGTCGACCGGTGTACTGCTCAACTGAGACCCGGCTGCCGAAGCCAAGGTCGTGGGCCAACCCAGTGAGTGATTCTTGTTGGTCGGCGATCAGCGCGTTTTGGGGGCCAATGTAGAGGGTGCGGCCGCCGTGGTCCATCGCCTGCTCAAAAGCGGGGATAGTGTAGGCGAGTGATTTGCCGCTGGCGGTTTCAGTGGCGACCACGACGTTTTGGCTGTCGCGGATCGCCTCGATGGCCTCTGCTTGGTGAGTATATAAGGAGTCGATGCCGCGTTTGGATAGGGCGGCATCAAGCCGGGATTCAAGATCGACGGCGGTGGTCGAGGCCTCGCGGGCTGAGAGGGTTCGATGGTCGACGAGTTGGTCAGTGTAGTAGGGGCGTGCGGCAAGCCAGTCGACCAGATCGTTCACACTGGTTTTGGGAAGCCAGCAAGTATACCCATTGTGGTGAGCGTCTGCGTGGATGTCGACAACGGGGTTCAGTAGGGATAGCCGATCACGGTCGAGCGGGCCTCTTTTAGAGCTTCACTATCGGTCATTTCGCTCACGTTCGGTTCGTTTCTCTCGACTCTCGTGTTCGCTTAGATCGGCGCGTACCGCTCGTTCAGCAGCCCGCCGATCCATAATTTGGGTGCTATCGGTCCTCCAGGAGTACCCTTTCCAGAGGGCCAGGGGTGCAATGACAATGATCAGGAGGATGACGGCGAGTTCGATCATCACTCACCCAAAAAAGACATCCAACAGGTCGCTCGTTCCCACGTCGGATTGGTACAGTTCGGTGTAGCCACAGTTGGTACACGACACCGTCTGGAACCCGCGGTTCTGGATGTTGAACAGTTTACTCAGCCCGCCACCGGCCGCCGCGATTGAGTCGACTTCTGCCTCGGTGTGGCCGCATTTCGGACAGCCATCGTCGTCCATGTCGTCGAAGGGCATATCAGCACATAGTGTCAATCGACGTAATATTGTTTCGTTGCCACTCTCTACGGTGAGCGATTAATACGAGTGGATCGACTCACCTGTGGCGGCTTCGGCGGCCTCGACCAACGCCTCGGGGAAGGTGGGGTGGGCGTGGAGCGTGCTCGCAATGTCGTCCAGCGAGGCCTCAAGTTCCAGCGCGAGCGTCGCCTCGGCGATCATATCCGAGGCCCGCGCGCCGACGATCCGAACGCCAAGGAGTTGTTCGTCGTTATCGGCAATGACTTTCACGTAGCCTGCCGGTTTGTCCATCGTGAGCGCGCGACCCGACGCACTGAACGGAAATTTCCCAACCATAATTTCGCCGTGCTGTTCTCGGGCCTCGGTTTCGTCGAGACCGACGACCGCGACCTCGGGGTCGGTGTACATCACCGCTGGCATATACTCGGTGTCGACTTCGGCCTGCTCGCCCGCAGCGACCGCGGCGGCGACTTTTCCCTCGTGATAGGCGATATGCGCCAGATAGGGTGGACCGGCGGCATCGCCAACACAGCAGATATTCGGATCGTCTGTTCTCGTCTGCTTGTCGGTTGCAATGAATCCTCTTTCAGTGCGCTCGACACCCGTGTTCTCCAAGCTGAGTGTTTCGTACGCCGTATTTGGCTCTCGGCCCGCGGCGACGATGATGTACTCGCCAGACAGGCGCACCTCCTCGCCGTCCTGTTCGGCAACCAGAATGGGTGTGCCATCCTCGTCGTACTCGACGCCTTGGGCCAACGTCGACGTATAAATGTCCCTGCTGTACATCTCGCTGGTCTCTTGGATGGAGTCGACGATTTCGGGTTCGAACTCGCTGAGCACGCGGTCGAGTGCCTCGACGATGGTCACGCGCGCGCCGAACTTAGCGAACTTGGTGACTGCCTCCATGCCGATGTAGCCGCCGCCCACGACGACCAACTCGTCGGGGACCTCGTCGACCTGCAGGACTTCGCGCGAGGAGATCACCCGATCCTGCTCGAATTCGAGACCAGGGATTTCGAGCGGTTGAGAGCCCGTAGCGATGACGGCATTGTCGAATTCGATGGTTCGTTCGGCTCCGTCGACGGCGAGTGTGTTCGAGTTGACGAATCGGGCGGTGCCGGCAAGGAGGTCGACGCCGTGGTGGTTGAGGCTGTCGAGGACCTGTTGGTCGAGTTGGTTGATTACGTCGCGTCGCCACTCCTGAATGGCTCCGAAGTCGACGTCGATCCCGCCGGTCTCGATACCGAGACTGTTCCAGTGGGCGATATCGCGCTGGAAACCGGCAGCGTGGATTAACGCCTTGGCCGGGATACAGCCGTGGTTCAGACAGACGCCGCCGACCGTTTCGCGCTCGATGAGTGTGACGTCGAGACCTTTTTGTGCGCCGCGAATCGCTGCCGTGTAGCCGCCGGGACCGGCCCCGATCACGGCAAGGTCTGTAACTGAGGACATACTGTCCGGTCGGACTGTGTCCTCAAAGGATTTCTTCAGCGTCGACTGAATGGGCTGTCCGCGGCAGGTGATGCATATCCGTTTGACGTCGACCGTTCTACAACTGCATCCAACAACACTTATCCCCGCCTGTCGGTTTCCGAAATACATGAGCGATATCGCAGTAATCCTGCCGGACGGCACGGAACTCGCCGTTCCGGAGGGATCGACGTTGCAGGATGTGGCCTACGAAATCGGCCCTGGACTCGGCAAGGATACGGTCGCCGGAAAGATCGAAGGCGAACTCGTCGACAAAGTCACCCCGGTCTCGGACGGCGACCGCATCGAGATCGTCACCGACCAGAGCGACGAGTATCTCGACGTGCTCCGACACTCGGCGGCCCACGTCTTCGCCCAAGCACTCCAGCGCCTCTATGACGAGGCCAAACTCACCATCGGCCCGTGGACTGACGAGGGCTTTTATTATGACATCACTGGCGTCGACCTCGACGAGGCTGACCTCCGCGAAATCGAAGATGAAATGCAAGAAATTGTCGAGGCCGACTACGACATCGAACGCACCCTCTACAGCCGCGAGGAAGCGGTCGCCAAATACGAGGGCGAAAACGAGTACAAACTGGAAATCTTAGAGGACGAGGCCGCTGACAGCGAGGAAATCTCATTCTACGAGCAGGCCGAATTTGAGGATCTCTGTAAGGGGCCACACGTCGAGTCGACCGGCAAAATCGGGGCGTTCAAACTGCTCAATATCTCC
>PWFE01000026.1 GCA_003554115.1 Haloferacaceae archaeon
AGGGTTACTGTCCACCTACGACTGAGTAGTCGTCGACTACTCTCGACTGTTGTCCGTCTACTGGCTAGTTTTCGGCTGAAACCTGTACGTCGTGCTCCAGTGTCCCGATTCCTGCAATCTCGACTTCGACGTGGTCGCCATCCGACAGCGGCCCGACGCCTGCAGGTGTGCCCGTTGAGATCACATCTCCCGGCTCAAGTGTGAGATACGACGTGATTTCGGCGATCAACTCGGGTACCGAAAAGAAAAACTGGTCTACTGTCGACTGTTGTTTGGTCTCGCCGTTGATGCGGAGTTCGATCGTGGCGTCTTCGGGCACTTCATCGGGTGTCGCGATGACCGGACCCATCGGTGCAGCGTTGTCGAACGCCTTCCCGCGAACCCAGTTTTGCTCTCGGTCCTGGTCGTCTCGGTTCGAGATGTCGTTCAAGCAGGTGTACCCCTCGACGACATCCATCGCTTCCTCGATAGAGACATCTCGGCACTGCTGGCCGATGATAACCGCCAACTCGGCTTCCCAGTCGACGCGCTGTTTGCCCGCCGGTAGCGTCACTGTACTCCCGTGGGAAGCGACGGTGTTTGGCGGTTTGAGAAACAAGAGTGGCCGATCAGGGATGTCTTTGCCACGTTCTGCGGCGTGGTCGGCGTAGTTGAGTCCGACACAGACGATTTTCGTGGGCTCACACGGCGCGAGGACGTCGACCGCATCCATTGCATACCGCTGGTCACCGAATCGAATTTCGTTGCCTACAAGCCTGCCACGCCGGACCATACCGGCCGGATCACGAAACCGAATAACGTGCATATCGAATGGTAGCAAGTGACTAATAAAGTGTTTCCGCCGAGTGGCCTCGTGAGTTGACGATATCCTGTAGGTCCGGATGCGCATGAAACGCAGAATCAATGGACGATTGCTTGGTCTCCCGAATTCGATCACGGACGGCCTGCCACTGTCGATGTCGACGGTTGACGACGACCGGTACGGACGCAATATCGAGTAGTTGGGCTATCGCAAGCCGGTGTTGGCCGTATCCTCGCCAGTAGAACTCGCCGTTCCGGCCGATGTCGACGTTGATCTCAGCAATCAGGCTCGCGACACTCTCAGAAATGTCGGGATCTCGTTGACCTGCGCGCTCATAGCCGTGTTCACTGAGCGATTCGTACAACGCTTCGATCTCTGCACACCGTGTTCCGAAATCCGCCCATGAGGTGTACTCCCATGCATTACCGAACCGTTCGAGTTGGTCGACGTAGGCTTCGACCAGCGTGGTTTCTTTCCACGGTGTTCCATGTTGGAAGTGTTGTCTGATCGCTTGCACCACGAGCCGATCAGCGAACGGTTCGGACTCGTGGTCCCACGAGCCGTCGACGACCCGACCCCACTGCGGATAGGGAGGCGCTTGCTCTATGAGGCTCTGGGTGATCAACGTAGGGTCGACCCAGCACACCGAATGCGGATCTGCGTCAGAGTACCGCGCTGGGGCAACTCGACGGCGGAGTCGGTGATACCTTCTTAATAGCGACAGTGGTAGTCGCCGACTACTTGGCTTGGTGAGGCCGTGCCGAATCCCAACAACCAGCCTGCCGCGGAGTTGTTTCGACCGAGAGATCGGCTCGTCCATCGTGTACGGTCGACTACTGACAGACCGTATATAAACCTGACAGGCCGTATTTAAACGATAGGCGACCAATCATAAGCGCAATCTGTCACCAGCAGAAATAGGCACTATGAGCGAGAGCAGCGACGGTCGCTCCCGACTTGCATCGTTGGCGTCGATCTCTCGGGGAGCCTCGCTGTATACGGTCGGAAAAGTCGTCTCGGACGCTGGTGAGTTCTTATTGCATCTGTTGGTTTCGCGGTGGCTGGGTGCGGCCAGCTACGGGCTGTTCGCCTACGGAAAAACGCTGGCGTTTACCGCGCTGTTGCTGACGAATCTCGGTTCGGATACATCGATTCTTAGGCATCTTCCGCAGTATGAAAACCAGCCCGCAAAACGGCGGTTTTTCCTTGGGCTCGCGTGGGTTACTTCCGCGGTGGGTGGGGCAGTTGTTGCTGGCACACTGTTCGTGTTCGCCCCGACGATCTCGGCTCTCACCCTGGCTGAGCCGCTGTTTGTCTCGGTTCTCCGATTGTTCGCACTGGTGTTGTTCGTCGACACGCTCGCCAATCTGCTGTATGCGACGTTTCGCGCTGTCGAACTCATCGAGTACGAAATCTTGGGCAAGCGACTACTCAAACCACTATTGCGGGTGGTAGGGGTCGGCGGTGTACTCGTCGTTGGTGGAGATCTGTACGGCGTTGTCGCCGCAATGGTCGTTGCCAGCGTTGTGACGGCAGTAGTCACTGCCTACCTGTTGTACTGGCGAGTCGACATCCGGCCGACGCTCCGTTCGAAAGCCGCCTCTCGGGAGTCGGTCCGAGAGTACTACAACTACTCACTGCCGCTGACTGCCAAAGAGGCCGGCACCGTCATGCAGGGGCGGATCGACGTGCTGATGGTTGGCTTCTTTCTGTCGTCGACCGCTGTCGGGATTTATAACGTCTCGGTGCTGGTCGCCAGCGTGTTGTACGTCCCGTTGTTGGCGTTCAACCAGCTGTTTCCACCGGTTGCCTCGCGGCTGTACACCGAGCGAAAGCGTACCGATCTGGAAGCTATTTATACGGTTATCACGCGCTGGATTTCTACTGCGAGTCTGTTGTTGGGACTCATTGTGGTCGTTTTCCGAACCCATATTTTGGGGCTGTTCGGCCCGGAGTTTACTGCCGGTTCGATGGTTTTGATCCTGTTCGTTGCCAGCCAACTGCTGAACGCGGCCACTGGGCCAAGCGACTACCTGCTGATGATGACCGACCATCAGTACGTTGTCATGGCAAACGAGTGGCTGTTCGGCATCGCTAACGTGGTACTCAACATCGTCTTTATCCAAGTATTTGGACTCATCGGCGCGGCCCTTGCCTCCGCGGGCGTGTTGGCCGTTCGAAACCTCGTGAAAGTAACAGAGGTATGGTTCTTCGAGCGGCTCCATCCCTACTCGTGGGCCTTCAGCAAGCCGATTGCGGCCGGCATCGTCGCTGGTGGAGGTATGCTGGCAGTTGAGACGCTTCTGGCTGGCAGTCTCGCCGTCGTGGTTGGGGTCGCCGTCGGCACCGTACTGTACGGCTGCTGTCTGTGGGTACTAGGGATCGAAGCCGTCGACTACCGGCTTTACAACGTGCTCACCGACAGTCCCAACGAGTGGTGAATCACCCCGAGGTCAAGCCTCGGGGCTTCCTGCTTCCACGACGTGACTTGCAGATACACGCTGGAAACCAGCGGTATCCACAGCGGTCACAGTCTCCACAGGCGTAGATTCGGGCC
>PWFE01000165.1 GCA_003554115.1 Haloferacaceae archaeon
AGACAGCCGTGCAGACAGCAGACCAGCAAGTAGCGGCCCAAAAGGTGAGACGACAGCAGTCATCAGAAGCCCGACCACAGCACAAGCCGTCAAAGGCGGCTTCTCACCGGCCGAGGCGCGCGCGTCACTCGGTTCGACGTGCGTCGACAGACCGGAGCGGACGACCACGCCAGCGGTCGACGGTTGCTGAGTCACCTACCAGAGAGTGGCCGGCCAGCCAGCAACCGAAGCTATCGAGTGGGGAGTTGGCCATCGAATCGACGGACAGCAGCCACCGAGTTCACCGTCTCACAGCACAGAATGCGACCACCACCCCGACGATATTCAGACGGATAGATCGAGCAGTACAGCCCAAAACCCAACTCAGACGACACACGAGCGGTCGACAGCGTAGGCACCGAACGGAGAACCGTGAAATAGACAGTGTTGAGCCAAACGCCTTCATGTTGAGATCATCCGACAACGACCGAACCCTCCCAGCTGAACTCACCGACAGCCGACAGGGAGAACCGACCGGCCAGCGATCAGGTTCGCGTTCGAGAGGACGAATAGCACCGAGACTCACCCGTCTTCAGCGTTCTCAGTCGACTCAAGAGCAAGAGAGATCCACGCCGCCGAGTAGTCCGACACAGCCCGCGGCGTGGCCAGTGGCAACCCATGTCGGCACCGAATCCAGACGTCCGGAGAGCGATGACGTGACCTCCTCGCCGGTCACCGAGTTCGGCCAGAACAGCGAGAGACCACAGTCGGGCGGGCAGAGACTGACGGCGGCTCTCGGCCCGGTTGGGACCAAAAGTCGCGTTACTGATCGTAAACACCGGAATCAGTCGAATAGTGCGAATTCAGCGCGGATCGGCCGAGGGCCAGAGGCCCAGCCAACATCGCTGACGGCTCAACTGGTGGGTGCGTTCTCTCGTGGGACGGTCGACGGGACCTCCACAGACGGTACCTCGGTCGACAGCACTCCAGCCGACAGTAGCCCAGCCGACAGTAGCCCAGCCGACAGCACCACCACGACGTCGACCAAAAGTCGCCATCGGCCACCAGATCGGCCACGCCTGACGTTTGAACAGCGACCAGCAAGCGCTTCGGCGGCACCTGCAGACACCAAACAACAGGGTAAGTCCCAACGCTCGAACCGTCGACGGTCGAGCATAAACGGCCAGCCCGGAGCCAACTCACGAGCAGACAGCCAGCGTGGGGGCGGCCAACCAACAGCGAGATCGACCGATAGTCCGTTCGGGACGGTTGAGCGAGCCGAATCGCAGGAGAGGTCTACCGACGGATCGTTCGACCGGCGAACGCAAACCGGTCGACGGCAGGGGTTGCGAGCGGAGACACCGAACACACACCAGCAGCACGATAGCTCGCCTGCCGAATCGCTGTCGTACGACGCCGACGTCGATCGGTTGGTTGAGACACTGTATCGCCGACTTGAACGACGAGTGCGGATTGAACGCGAACGGAGAGGTAGATAAATGCCAGCAACACAGAGCGGGAAACTCGAAAAAGCACAGATCATCATCCTCAACGGCAACAACGAGGGCGAAACAGTCGACTGCAAGTTCAATCCTACAGCCTACACTGTCAACAAGAGCGTCAACTACGGCGAGCTGAAGGCGACGGGCTCTGGAGCCTCGATTATGCAGTTCGTCGACGGCAACGCCGAGACGCTCTCGATGGAGCTGTTTTTCGATACCACTGACGAACTCGACGGCTCGGACCCCGACAAAGCGACCGTCGACGTCCGCAAACAGTACACCGACCTGATCGATACGCTGCTGGCGGTCGACGGCGAGCTCCACGCCCCGCCTGTCTGTCGGTTCGTTTGGGGCGACGGGATTGACTTTACCGCGCTGGTCGAACACGCCGAAAAGCGGTTTACCAAGTTTTTGCCCAGCGGCGTGCCGATTCGTGCGCGGGTGTCGATCCAGTTTACGGAGTACAAAACCGCCGACTACCACAAATCCGAGGTCTCCCCGGAGTCGACCGACAAAACCAAACGCTGGACGGTCGCCGAGGGCGATACGTTGTGGCTGATCGCTGCCGAAGAGTACGGCGATTCGAGCCACTGGCGGACGATTGCTGACGCAAACGATATCACCAATCCAAGAGCCGTCGAAACCGGCGACAAACTCGAACTTCCCCCACTGTAACCATGGCAACCCAACTCCAACCCCGCTACTCGCCGCGGTTCGCCGTCGAGGTCGGCTCGACGACGTTCCAAGAGCCGGGCGGCCGGATCGCCGACCTCGTTGTCGAAACCACGCTGTCGGGTGCCGACCGGTTTTCGTTTAGCCTGAACTACCCGTTCGACGAGGAACTCGGTGAGTTCAGCGGCCTTGAGTGGTCGACGTTCGAGATCGGCACCGAGGTCGAGATCGCTATGGGCTACGGCGGCGACGGCACGCTCACCCCCTTGCTTCGCGGGTCGATTGCGTCGATCCACTCGGAGTTCACCGTCGAGCAGGGTCCGACGGTAACGATCAGCGGCTTTGGTCTGTTAAAGGGAATGATGAACGGAACCAGCTCGCGGTCGTGGAACGAAACCACCGTCGGCGAGGCCGTCGAAGAGGTGCTGTCGTCGTATCCGTTTGGCACGGCCGACGTCCAAGACGCCGACATCAAGCGGGTGAAGCTGATCCAAGACAACCAGAGCGACTACCGATTCATCGAGGCGCTGGCCGACCACTACGGCTTTTCGTTTTATGCCGAACGCGACACCGTCAGATTCCGCCCCCAGAGCGGCCGGGGGAGCGACCGCGAGCCGGTGGCCGAACTCTGGTATGGCGAAGCACTCCACGATTTTTATGCCGAAATCACCGACACCAAAGCTGATCATCGGGTTGAGGTACGGTCGTGGGATGCCGACGAAGCCGAAGAGCTCGTTGCCACCGCCGGGCCGAAGCAGGCGGCTAACACCGAGGTGTTCAGAGTGCCAGTCATGTCACAGAACGAAGCCCAGCGCATTGCCGACAAAAAGCACAGCCAGCACGCCGACGGCCGAATCACGGGTCACGGTGAGGCCGACGGCGTCCCCGAAATTCGGGCCGGTGAGGTCGTCACGCTCGAAGAGCTGGGCGGACGGTTTTCGGGTGAGTACTACATCACGAACGCGACCCACCGGATGGGTGCGGCAGGCTATCGAACGACGTTCGAGGCCCGGGAGGTGGCCTGATGGACCACAGCGAGCTGTTCGAACGGTCGACGAAAAACCAAGAGGGGATATCTGGGGTTCGGATCGGTATCGTCACCGACAACGACGACCCCAAGGACCTAGGTCGGGTCAAACTCCGATACCCCTGGCGCGAAGCCGACGACGAG
>PWFE01000057.1 GCA_003554115.1 Haloferacaceae archaeon
GATCTGCTCGTGTTTCTCGTAGGCGCTTGTTACGACGTTGCCACCATGGTCGAAGACCATAAATCGTGTGCCGGTCGTCCCTTGATCGACGGAACCGACGTAGGTTTCAGTTGACATAGATACTCACTAGGAGGGCTGCAGGTAGCTTCCAGAACGACCGATTAGGACCACTCTGGCGATGAGTAACAACTACCTGCGCCACACATAGTAATCATTGATTCATACAATAAGTATTATCATCTACATGATATTTTTAGTATAGATTACAGAGAGTTAGCTGAAACTGACAATCGTCAAGGAGAGTCACCCACTACTAGATCCAAAGCAGCGTCGACGACTGGCAGCGTTTCAGGACTGCCAAAAAGAGCGGGTGAACAACACAAGCACGGGGATGATCTCGATCCGACCGATCCACATAATCACAACCATCAGTGCTTTTGTCGACGGTTCGAACACGGCATACGTCCCGTAGGGTCCGGCCGGCCCAAACGCCGGGCCAATGTTGAGAAACGTCGAGGCGGCTGCCCCAAGCGCGTCGAACTGAGTGATCTCGGTTGTCTCGTAGAGGCCGGTGCGTGCCCCATCGATGACAATGAATATGGAAATGACAAAGACGCCGACGATAGCGATCAACGTATATGAGTAGACGTTTCGGATCGTCTTCTCGTCTACGGGGCTGCCGCTCAGCCGGATCGGTCGAATCGCCTCGGGGTGGATAACCGTAAACAGATCCCGTCGGAAGGTTTTGAAAATCACCACCCAGCGGAAGGATTTGATCGAGCAGGTCGTCGAGCCGGCCATCCCGCCGAAGAACATACAGACAAAAAGCAGGAACGTAGCAAACGCCGGCCACTGGTTGAAATCGGCGTTGGCGTAGCCGGTGGTTGTTACAATCGAGACGACATTAAACAGCGATTGGCGGAACGTCTCGTTGAATCCCTCTCCGGTTGGGTTGCCAGTGAGCGTGAGAATGCCGACGACGAGCCCTGAAAAGACGACGATAGTACCCACATAAAAGTGGAACTCCTCGCTGTCTCGGAGCCGCTGGATGTTCCCACGAAGTACGAAGTACATCAGCACAAAACTGGTCGACCCCAGAAACATAAACGGCATCAACGCCCAGTGAACAATCGGCTTGAAGGCCTCGATACTCAGCGGTTCGGGCGAAAATCCCGCAGTCGAGACACTCGTAAAGGCGTGCGAAACGGCATTGAAAAAGTTCATATTCGGCGCGAGTCCTGCGAGATGCAGCCCGTACAGCACCGCGATCGCCGCCACAGTAAGCCCGATGTACAGTTTACCGATCAGCCGAGCAGTATCCTCGATATGCGGGGTGAGCTTGTCGACATTGTCGTACTGGGTTTCGGTCTCCATCAGTTGTGCGCCACCAACCGAGAGCCGCGAGAGAATTGCGGTCGCCAAAATCAGGATTCCGAGCCCGCCGACCCACTGGATGAGCTGTCGCCAGAACATAATCGAGTTGGCATGGATGTCGAACTCACGGAGCACCGTCGCACCAGTCGTTGTCAGCCCGCTCATCGACTCAAACGCCGCGTTGAGTGGGTGGGCAATCGTCCCCCGACCAGCAACTACGAACGGAATTGCGCCGACGAGTGCGACCAACAACCATGTCAGCGCGACCATGAGCAGGGCCTCTCGTGGACCTAAGCGAGCCTCGTCGTCAAACTGCTCGAACGCCAGTCCGACCGCAAGCGTGACACCAATCGCAGCCAGAAATGGTGCGACCGGCTCGCTGTAGTAGACGGCGACGACGAGCGGCAGACACAGCGGAAGCGCAAACCACTTGAGGACGGTTCCAGTCAGATTCAGACTGAACCGCCAACTGACGCGGATTCTCATGGAGGAGGTCGACTCACCCTGTCGGCCATGGATAATTAAAACCGACTATCCGGCAACCGGCTCCACAGAGGGGAGTCGACGGCTACTCCCAATCGTCGTACGTCGGTCGCTGGAGATTGCCGGGGAAGTCGTCGACCGGTGCGGTGGTCTGGTCGCCGGTTTCCATATCTTTGAGCGTCAACTCGCCGTTTTCCAGATCGCGCTCGCCGACGATGACGACGGTTTCGGCGTTGATCGAATCTGCATACCCCATCTGGGCACCGAAGCTCCGATCCGAGATGTCGCTTTCGACGACGTGGCCCAGCTCTCGAAGCTCTCGGGCGACCGCCGAGGCGACCGCGCGCGTGTCGCCGACGCTGAGCACGTAGTAATCGGTAGAGGGAGCCTCGTCGGGCCAGACGCCTGCGCGCTCACAGAGCAACTGGAGTGTGGCGTGGCCGGGCGCAACCCCGACGGCGGGAGTGGGTTGGCCACCGAAGCTCTCGATGAGGTCGTCGTAGCGACCGCCGCCAAAGACCGACCGAGAGACTTCACCGGTCGAATCAAAACACTCGAAGACGACGCCCGTGTAGTAGTCCAACCCGCGAGCGGTCTCCAGTGAGACCTCACAGAACTCGCCGGCGCCGAAGTCGTCGGCTGCATCCAAGACGGCCTGAAGGTTCTCAACCGCATCGGCCACGCGGTCGGTCTCGGCGAAATCGACCAGATCGCTGAGGTCATCGGTCCCCAGCAGGTCATCGAACGTTTCGGCCTGATCGGGTCGAAGTCCAGCCTCAACGAGGAGATCATGGTACTCCACGTCCTCGATTTTGTCTGATTTGTCGACTGCTCGGATCGCCGCCTCAGTGTCGACCTCGACATCAAAGGCCTCCAGCAGGCCACCCAGAATGTCGCGATGCGAGACCCGAAACTCGAAGTCTTCACGCGTAAGGCCTAGGTCGGTCAGCGCGTCCGCAGCAAAGGCGAGAATCTCGGCGTCAGCTTCCGGCTCGCTCGAACCGAAGATGTCGACGTTGGTCTGATAGAACTCCCGGAACCGACCCTGTTGGACCTGTTCGTACCGCCAGAAGGGACGAGTCGACCGCCATTTGATCGGTTTGGAGAGCGCCTGCTGTTTGGCGACGACCATCCGGGCGACCGTTGGGGTCAACTCAGGGGTGAGCGTCACCTCACGGCCACCCTTATCCGTGAAGTTGTACAGTTGATCGACGATCTCGTCGCCGGATTTGTCGGTGTACAGCTCGGTGGCCTCCAGTGTTGGCGTGCCAATCTCCCGAAACCCATAGCGGTCAGCAGCGTTCTCGACGGTGTCGATGACCTCCCGGCGGGCGGTCATCTCGTCGGGGTAGAAATCTCGAAACCCTTTGAGTCGGTCGTACATGCGGTGGCGTTAGCGGCAGCCGCGCTTGAAAGCTGTCCTTTGTAGCTCCCGACCAACTGCGGTAGTCGACGGCTACGACAGCCGGCTGCGAGCCGTAGAGAGCGCCTACGAGCGTAGGATGTGCCAAACTGCTCGGCAGTGAGTGTATAACGATATGTGGTCTAGCCGTTCAAATCGGTATCTCGACCGTCGATTGCTCGATACCATCATGTTTCGATTTATCCTCCGCTCGTGGCTTGCTGGTCTATATCGTCGCTGGCGTCGACGCCTCGACAGCGAACCGACGGCACTCGATACCATCGAGGAAACCGCGACAATCAGCGACTGCGTCGACACCGAGTTGCTGACACAGCAGTGTCCCGCTCAGTGGTGCGCTACAGTTGAGATCGTCCAGTTTCGTGGCGAGCCGCTGACGGAAGTTGTTCGGCTCACCGACAGCGAGAGCTACCGAATCACACTCAAGCCAGTCGAACTGTGCACACCAACTGGCCAAATCGAACTATACACGCGCACCTCGCCACAGCACAGTCGACGACACCGACGAACTGTCGAGTCGCTGTCGGTAGCCGTGACGGCTGCTACGGAAATCGCAGCCACCCGGCAGGCCCAACGTCAGCGGTCGGTCGATCTGTCTGCCAATCGCCCGAGCAAGCGACCGACGAATCGGTCGACTGAGGCGTCGACAGTGGACCTGTAGGTAGTCGTCACACCGCGATCAGTGTCACACCGACAACAGCGAGCACCGCAGCCACAGCGCGGATACGGAAATACTGCTCCTGAAGGATGAGCCCGCCGAGCAGCACCGCAACAATGGCTTGGGCGTTGATAATCGGAGAGGCAATACTCGCGGGGATGAGCGAAAACGCCAGCGTCGTAATGTACTCGCCGGCAGCGACAAAGCCACCAGCAACGATGAACTTCGGCACATCAGAGGCGACTGCGGGCGGTGGTGACCGAACAACAGAGGGAAGCAAAACGATGATCACGCCGCCGAACAGCAGCGGTACCCACAGCGTCGTCGAAATCGCTAGCTCTTGGAGACCGATTCGCTTGGCAACATCGCTTATCGCGAAGAACATCGCGCTCAACAGCGCGAGCTGTGCGGCCCGCGAGCTGGCCGCCCGCCGGAGCGGTTCGAGCAGCGCACCACCTTGGAAGTTGGCGACGTAGATGGCCACCGTGGCGACGAGTACGCCTGTCACCTGCAGCGGCGTCAGAAACTGTCCGAGCACGACGACCTCGATCGGGAGCACGAAGACGGGAACGATCTTGTTGATCGGTGCGACATACGAGACGTCCCCGATCGCCAACGCCCGCAAAAAGGCGACCATCGCTGCCGCAATCGTCACCACAGTCACCACGAGAATCCCGACCTCCGAGAGGCCGAACCGGCCGAGCGAGTCGACGGCTTCACCGAAGCCGACACTGATGCCGAGAATCGGCAGATACCACGCGAGTGCGAAGATATTGATAACGACGGTCAGTGTCGCGGCCGTATAGCCGACAAACGCCTGTTTGAGATAGAACAGATAGACGCCCCAGATCACGGCCGCGACAACTGCGTAGCCGATGCCCGGTTCCATTATGAAAATTAACAATGTATGTTGTAATCAAACGTTCGATCCAACAGATAGCCGATTCAGTAGGCATCACTGAGACGAGCGAAAACCCCGTTACAGCGAGATGACGAACTCGACGGACAAGATAACCGCCAGAACGATCAGCAGATAGTTCAACACTGTCGAGACCAGCGCGTACACCGTAAGTCGACCAACCGGATACCGAGCCATCCCTGCCGGAATACACAGGAAACTGCCAACGTAGGGCAGCAGATTCGTCACGAAGATACCGCCGCCGCTATATGTTCGAAACACTCGGTTCGCACGGTCGAGTTGGGCGTCCGAAACCGACACCCAGCGTGTCGACTGTACTGTCTCGAAGCCGTACTGTCTGGCGATCCAGTATATAAGTAGTTGCCCGGTAACGTAGCCGACTGAAGCAATCACAACGGCGAGACCGATCAGCCACCTCGTGTCTCCAGTCGTAAAAATGTAACCGGGCAACACCACCGAGGTCGGCAGCGGTTTGCCGATAATCGCTCCCTTGAGAACGAATACTACGAACAGCGCAGGCAGCCCGACTGTCTGAACAATCGACAAAACCGTCGAAACGAGCGTAGCTAGCATACTGTAGGCGACCCGAACCGTCGACGCTCAGCGTCGACCATGGACGTAGGTCTGTTCGTGGTCGGGAAACACCTCGGCGACAGACTCAGGGCCATGACGGTCGACGAGCAGTTCTCGGAGTTCGCTTTCGTAGTCTGCTTTCTGTATCTGCTCGCTTGGGCCGGATTCGACTTCGAAGGTGGCCTCGACAAGGCGGTCGACGGCGTGGCGGCCGAACCCAGACAGCGGCGCGATGTAGTCGACGCCGAACCGATCCTCGATACTCTGGGCGCTCGCCCGTGAAACGTTTGGCACGCGATCATCCCGGCGGGTGCCGTCGGCGATAGCCGCAACGTCGAGTTCGGCCGCCAGTTCGAGTGTGTGGTCGTGGCTCTGTTGGATGCCGTTACGGGGAAAGCCATCCTCTGCCATTCGGTCGACAGCCTCAGTGGCGACCTCGCGGTCAAGCGAGAGCGTCTCGAACGAAAATCCAAGAGCTTCGGCTGCCTGTTGGGCGTGCTGCCAGTCGTCAGTGATCTCGAACGTTGCCGTCACAAGCCGCACGTCGTAAAACTCCTCCAACAGAAGGGCAGCAAGCGAGGAGTCTTTGCCACCGCTGTACAGCAGTGCGAGCTCCATTCGTTACCGCCGGCTGATATCGAAGGACTTCGATTCGGGCTGGAGTTCTTTGAGAAGTGCCTTCATCTGGTCTTCGTCAATCCGGTTTTGGACCCGTCCGCTGCGAGCTAGGGCGATAATCTGCTGTTCGACCTGCTCGGCAAACTGTGGTTTCGACATCTGGACAGCGTTGAGTCGTTGGCGGGCCCCATCGGTGAGATGCTGTTTGAGCAGCGCCTGCTTTTGGGCTTCGGCCTGCTGTTTGGCTGCTTGTTGGGCCTCGTCGTCTTGGCCCGACTGTCCCTGCTGGCGTTCCTGAAGTTCTTTGAGCTTCTGTTCGCGGAGCTCTTCGAGTCGGTCGTCGTCGGGGCTATTGCTCATACATAACGGTTTCCCTGCGGTCCAAAAACGGTTTCGGAGCAGCCGAAATCAGATAAAACGACTTAGGCGTAGCGTTCGAGTTCCGGCCGGTCGAGCGACTCGAAGACGTCTTGGGCGACCTCATCAAGGAAGGCCTCACCGTCAGGGGTGGTGCGTCGACCCTCGCCCTGTCCGGTGGTGACGAGATCTTCGTCTTCGAGTTGGATCAGTGCCTCGCGGATGATCTTTTTCGAACCCGAGACGTGGCTGGCGGGTGCGACTGCATAGCGGTTCGAGCCGCCTTTGGTGCCACCGTACTCGGTTGCAAGGCGTTCGACACCGATTGGCCCGTTAATAGCGACCTTTCGCAGAAGGCTGGCGGCGCGAGTTGCCCAGAAATCCTCCTGCTGAGGAGGTAGTTCGCGGTCTTGGCTGGTTTTCGTGTACTCGACCCACTCAGGCTCCTCGATGCGGTCTGCGAGCCGGTCTGCGAGTTCGTCGATGAACTCTTCGGCCGGAACGTCGTAGAGAGTTACCATGAGGTCTTTTTCCGTGTTGGGCTGTTTAAACCCATCGTATTGCCGGCCCAGGGCGGTTTGGGATGTGTTGGATTCACACTCCAAATGCTACAGTCTTTTACTCACTGGCTCGAAACGACGACAGTACTGATGGACGAACGAGCGGCCCTCCGGATGCTCGCTACTGACCTTCCCCACGCTGGCGACGATGCCGCGGTTGTCGACTCGACGGCAATTACAACCGATATGCTCCACGCTGCGACCGATTTTCCCGACGGTACGACTCACTACACGGTGGGCTGGCGATCAGTTGCTGCCTCGCTGTCGGATCTGGCTGCGATGGGTGCCAAGCCAACCGCGGCAGTTGCCGCCTACGCCGACACCGAGTTCGTCGACAGCGAGTTGCGGGCGTTCGTCACCGGCGCACGCGATATCTGTGAGCGAACAAACGCCGAGTACGTCGGCGGTGATCTCGATGCCCACTGCGAGTTAACGGTGACGACGACGGCGATCGGCGAGGTCAACAAGCCAGTGTACCGGTCGGGAGCCACTCCCGGCGAGATCGTCTGTGTAACTGGCACGCTAGGTCGGAGTGCGGCCGCACTCGCGTTGTTTGAAGCGGGAGAGACTGATCGTGGCAACGAGCTGTTTCGGTTTTCGCCGCGCGTCGACGCCGGCCGACGGCTAGCTACAAGCGCCAGTGCGATGATGGACTCAAGCGACGGGCTGGCCCGCTCGCTACACCAACTGGCTGCGGCCAGCGACTGTGGCTTTGGAATCGATTCGTCGGCAGTTCCAATCGATGACGCCTGCGAAGTCTGTGCTGACCGCTGGGAAGCCGGCGTTCATTTCGGCGAGGATTTCGAACTCGTCGTTTCGCTGCCCGAATCGGATCTCGATGCCGTCCAACGCGACCTCGACGTTCCGCTGACAGTCATCGGCGAGGTCACCGACTCTGGTGTGACCGTCGACGGCGAACCGCTGGCTGATCGTGGCTACACCCACTGACGCAGTATGAACATCTTACTCACAGTATACTCGGCCTACTGGATTTGAAACGGCACAATCATGAAACACAGTAGCCCCACGCCGAACGTCAAGAGACCAATCAGTAGCCGGTATCGACCGAGTGGCTGTTCGTCAATGGGATTAGCGGGACCGTTGTAGGCAATCAGCAGCGCGAAAAAGCCCCAAAAAACCCATAGGCCGACCGACTCATTAAGTGAGAGACCACGAATGTAGTAGAGGTACGCCGCCAGTCCAAACAGCGCACCCGGTACAAGCGCAGCAATCGTCTCTTGGCGTTTGCCGACCATCGCCCGGACCATGTGGCCGCCGTCGAGTTGCCCGACCGGAAGCAGGTTCAGCCACGTAAAGAACATCCCAACCCAGCCGCCAATAATGACGGGATGTGGGTTCAATGCGGGGTCGCTGTAGCTAGCTTGGGCACCGAGTAGGGTCGCAATAATATCGAGTAGGGGGGGATTATTGAAGACCATTGACTCACCGCTTTCGCTCTGTTCGAGGACATGGGCTGGAACCTCGACCGGCCCTAACGAAAGCCCGATGGCGGTCACCACAACGGTTGCCACCAAGCCCGCAATCGGCCCCCCGACGCCGATATCGAACAGCGCTTTCCGGCTCGGCATCTGGCCGCGCATCCGAATAACCGCGCCCATGGTACCGAAAATCGCTGGAAACGGAATGAGATACGGTAGTGAGACGTCGACGCCATGATACCGACCCATGACGTAGTGGCCCAACTCGTGGGTTAACAGCACCCCAAGCACGGCTGCAGTGAACGGCCAGGCTTCAAGCATCGCCAGCGGATTCGAGAGAATGTCAGCAAGCGGAATGTAGTACCAAAAAACCGCCCCCACAAACAGCGTCGACAGAAGCGTTAGGCCGAACAACACGAGATTCGTCCACGGAATTCCGTTGTGGGCTGTCTGTTGGTCGTGTGGAATGGCGACCAGTGCGGTGCCAATGCTTTCCTCGGAGTTGGCGAGTTTGAGTTCGTAGCCGGCTTGCTGAAACGCTGGCCAGAGCTCACGATGGAGCCGTCGGTCGGGAATCAGTGGCTCGCCGTAGTAGATAATTCGGCCGTCGCGAATACGGACATCAGTCAGGTGGTACCACGTCTCAAGTGCTTCGGGGCGTGGGACTGTGATGTCCGAATCAGCCATCGTCTCCCGTATGTGGCCGACGGGCATAAACACCCGCTTCAGTCGCTGTCACTGTGCGTTCTGTGTCTCGAAAGGAGTGTGGTTGTCGAGCCGCGATCAACAGTGTTCAGGCCGACTCGGTGGGTTCAACATACCAAGTGGTCGCACCCGTGTAGGACCACGGTTCAATCGAAAGATCGCTCGCTGAATCCTGCAGTCGGATAATCAGCGCGCCGATTTCTTTCGGTGAGAGCTCGATCTCCTCGGCAATGAACTTACTTTTGAAGTAGCGATCACCGGCGGCCACACGCTCACGAAGGTACTCCCGAAGGTACTCGGCTTTCGGGTTGCCGTTGGCGGTGCGGCTCAGGTCTGCGGAGGGTGTTGTCGCGCTCATGATGAACCTCACTGCAGTGTCTGTCTCCACATCTGTTATATAAGCCAGATCGTTCGGTCGACTTCGTGTCAGTTCACCCACTGAACGATCTAAATTCGACGTCGAACAAGTATTCAGGACGATTTAAAAACCAACTACATAGTTCATACGCAGTTCTAACACTATATTTCTGTACAAATGGTTTTGCATACAGAGGGTCACAAAAACACCCGAGAAACCAGTAGTAATGCTCGACATACCGACCACATGGAGGTTCAACCGGGTATCTCGGTCGACGGCGCGCACGAAGAGACCGTTCCAGTGGGGCTGCTACTCGCGTTCGTGCAGCCAAAACTCCTCGTCGGTCGTCGTCTCTTTTTTAAATATTGGCACCTCGTCTTTGAGTCGGTTGATCCCGTCTTCGACCGCTCGGAACGCTTGCTCGCGGTGGCCTGCCAGCACCACGACGAAGACGATATCCTCGCCATCGTTCATCAGCCCGATACGGTGGTGCATCAGTACCTCGAAAACACCCTTGCGGTCAGTCAACTCCTCGCGAATCGTTTCGAGTCGCTGTTCGGCGACTGACTCGTACGTTTCGAACGAGAGGTGCTTGGTGCGTGCGTCGTCGACGCTATCTTTCGCCCGAACTCGGCCGGTGAAGGAGGCTATCGCGCCAGCGCGCTCGGCCTGTGGAGAGGCTTTGGCTCCCGCGACGAGTGTCTCGAGCGTGATGTGTGGCTCGCTATCGTCGATGCGGTCGGCGAGTTCATTGAGGTCGATCTCGGTTGGCGTTGCAGCGGTCCCGACCACCGGAGCCGAGGGTGCCGGCTGGGCGTCACCGAGCACAACCGTCGGCAGGCGATGATGTTTGAGCCCAACGACGAGCGCGTACTCGTAGTCGGGCGCGAGCGAATCGAGCAGTGCCATCGGCGAGCGGTGACTGCCGCTGGCATGCCAGCGACCGTCACGGTCGAGTTCGAACCGGCCGTCAACGGTGGCTATCTCAGTGTCATCAAATTCGGCTGTGCAGTCGACCGTGGCAATTCGTCCTGCACGCGTCTCAGCCAAGTGCGCTGCGAGTTGGTCGACGACCGACCGGCTTTCCGGGCCGATCACACACACTGTTTGCATACACACAGGGCGGGTCGCCGGCGGCTTGAGTGTTATCGAACGACGCGCCGGGTTTCCACCGAAGTAGCCGCTTGGCAACGTTTAAGGCCGACTCGGAGGTAGCCGATGACAATGAGAGTCGTTGTTTCAATCGGTGGCAGTATTCTGGCTCCGGATCTCGATGCTGACCGCGTGGCTGGCCACGCCGCAGTCATCGAGTCGTTGGCTGCGGCAGGCTGTGAACTCGGCGTTGTCGTCGGCGGCGGCGGTGTCGCCAGAGACTACATCACGGCGGCCCGCGAGCTGAACGCCAACGAAGTCCAACTCGACCAGCTAGGAATCGACGTGACGCGGATTAATGCCCGCCTACTGATTGCTGCGCTCGGTTCGGCCGCCAGCCCACGACCGGCGACCGACTACGATACCGCGGGCGACGCCCTCCGTCGTGGCGATATCTCGGTTATGGGTGGCATAACGCCCGGCCAGACCACCGACGCGGTGGCAGCCGCCTTCGCTGAGTACGTGGGTGCAGACCTGCTCGTCTACGCAACCAGCACCGACGGCGTCTACGATGCCGACCCGAACGTCGACTCCGAGGCGATCAAATACACGACGATGTCGCCGGCCGAGCTCGTCGATCTGATCGTTCCGATGAGTCGGGATGCCGGCGCGTCGGCTCCAGTTGATATTCTGGCGGCCAAACTCATCGAACGGTCAGGGATGCGGACCATTGTCCTAGACGGCTCGGAGCCGTCGAACATCGAATCAGCCGTCCTCCGTGGAGATCACGACGGCACCGACGTGATTCCGCACGGAAGCAGTGAACCTGCCGCCTGGGTCGAGACCGAATGAGCGACGATACCTCTCCACACACACTCGCCGACAGCAGCGAGCGCCAGCATCGCGACTTTTGGGCCGACGAGATCGCTGACAAAATCGAAGCACGCGAGCCCGACGAACCAATTGTCGTCAAAGGTGGCGTCTCGCCGTCCGGTGTCGCCCATTTGGGGAACATCAACGAGATCATGCGGGGCTACTTTGTCGCCGAGTCCCTCCGCGAGCGTGGCTACGAGGTCATGCAGGTCTTTACCAGCGATGATAAGGACCCACTCCGCAAACTCCCCCGCAAACTCGCCAACGCAGACGGCGAGATTGTCGGGCTCGGCGAGGTCGACGCCGGCGCGCTCGGCCGAAACCTCGGCAAGCCGTACACCGCGATTCCTGATCCGTTCGGCGAGCGCGAGTCGTATGCCGCCCATTTTGCAGCCCTCTTGGAAGCTGACGCCGACCGCTTAGGCGTCGACATCGAGATGCGCTCGAACACCGCGATGTACGCCGACGGGACATTCGACCCCGTCGTTTCGCACGTTCTCGAACACGCAGAGACGGCCCGCGAAGTACTGTCGGAGTATCAAGCCAAAGTTGATCAAAAGTATGTGCCGTTTAATCCGGTCTGCGAGGCGTGTGGCAAACTCACCGAAACAGTCACCGAGATCGACGCTGACGCCGGGACGGTCGAGTACGTCTGTACGGATATGGATGTCGGCGACAATACCATCGAGGGCTGTGGCCACGAGGGAACCGCGACGTTCCGCGAGGGCAAACTGCCGTGGCGATTCGAGTGGCCCGGCCAGTGGCAGGTGCTTGGGGTCGACTTCGAGCCGTTCGGCAAGGACCACGCCGAGGGATCGTGGCCCTCCGGTGTCGATATCGCCGAGAACGTCCTCGATATCGAACCGCCTGTCCCGATGGTCTACGAGTGGTTTACACTCAATGGCGAGGCGCTCTCCTCGTCGGCCGGCAACATCGTGACGGTCACCGAACTGCTCAAGCTCTTAGAGCCCGAAATCATCCGCTACTTTTTCGCGCTCAACCCGAAGAAAGCGCGAGATCTGGATCTCTCGCGGCTCGACCAGTTAGTCGACGACTACGACCGGTTTGAACGCGCCTACTATGAGGGCCTCGCTGACGAATCGGTCACCGACTTTGCCGAGGCGGCGTATCCGTACGTAGTCACAGAGCCAACCGACGACCGACCGATCAGGCTGCCGTACACGTTTGCGGCCGTCCTCGGCATGGTTGACGAGCGCGAGCTACGGATCAAACTCGCCGTCGACGAGGGCCACATTCCAGAGGACGCCGACGAGTCGACTATCGAAGCCGCACTCGCTCGCGTCGAAAAAGCCCGAAACTGGGCCGAACGGATGGACAATGCCTACAACTACCGTCTACAGACCGATCTCCCGGCTGTCGAGTTCGAGCCCGCAGTCGAGTCAGCACTCGACTCGCTGGCCGACGTTGTCGAGTCTGGCAGCGATGGTGAGGAAATTCAGGCGGCGATCTACGACACCGCCCGCGAGCATAACATCGAGATCGGCGACCTCTTCGAGGCAGGCTATCGCCTGTTTTTCGACGAGACGCAAGGGCCACGGCTCGGTGAGTTCCTCGGCGAACTCGAACAGGAGTTTGTCGTGGGGCGACTCCGCCGCGAGCGGTAAGTCGACCGATTCGTTTTGTACACCCGTCAAAAAGAGAAGCTATGAGCAAGGATCGACCGCTGACTGAGTTTTCAGTGAACGAAGCCACCGCAGAGACTGACAGCAGTAGCGAGGAGACCAATCCTGTCAAGCCAGCATCCGTCACTTACCGCAGTCGACCTGAAGGGTTTGCCTGCGCAGTCTGTGGCGCTGAAACAACTACACAGTGGTTCGACGGCGGCAGGTTCGTCTGTCCGGACTGCAAATCGTGGGGGTAGTCGGCGACTACTTATAAACCGTCATCGGAACCGCGTCGATCCGCGTTCGAACCCCGCCGCTAGCGTCGGCTCGTCGAGCGAACAGATGGTTGGTCGACCATGCGGACAAGCGAACGGCTGTTCGCACTCACCCAAGCGGTCGAGTAGCGTTTCTGCCTCCGTCTGAGAGAGTCGATCTCCCGCTTTCAGCGAGGGATGACAGGCCATATCAGCCAGCAACTCCCCGCGGCGGTCCGCAGGCTGCTCGCCGGCTGCAAGCTGGTCTAACGTCTCTCGCAGCAGATCGACCTCGCCAACCCGCCCGAGTGGAGCCGGGAGCCCGGAAACGCGGAGCATACCCCCGCCGAACGGGTCGACATCGAAGCCGAGGTCGGCCACGAGATCGGCGTGCGTCTCGGCAGCCGACGCCACGGCGGGCGACACTGAGATCGTTTCCGGCGGCTCAATGCGAGCAGTCGGAACGCCCTCGCTGGCCAGCCTCGATTGGAGTCGCTCGTAGTTCACCCGCTCGTGTGCGGCGTGCTGGTCCACCACCAAGAGCTCGTCTCCATCCTCACAGAGCAGGTACAAATCACGGAACGGACCAATGACACGCACCTCCGCAAAGGGGTCCGAACGGTCGACCGCCTGCAGCGACGTCCCGAGATCGGTCGCCGCCTTGCTCGTCCGACGAATGTCGGCGGTCGTCAGTGCCTCAGTGACTGCCGCTTCGACTGCCGACTCAATCGCTTCGCGCGCGGTCAAACCAACCTCCTGTTTGGCTGGATGGACGTTCGGATCGACTGTTCCAGCCGGTGGCTCGACATCGATTGCGGCAATCGGATACCGCGACCCCGAAATAAGCGAGCCGTAGCCAGCGATTACCGCCCGACGGAGGCCGCTATCGGTGACCGGTCGACCGATAACTGCGATTCGTACGTGTTCGCGTGTCGACCGCGTAACCGATGGATAACAGCAGATCCCACGGACAACGAAGGGTTGGCCGTCGAGATCTGTCTGGTGGTAGATCGTCGTCGCGCGGCTGGCAGTGTCGGCGTCGTACACGCCGAGTAGCGCGTCCTGGAAACCACTGCCACTGATCGATAGCGTCTCGTTACCGTTGTGGACGAGCCGAAACCGTGTCTCGGGGCGAGCCAGTGCGTAGCGGGCGACAAGCTCGCTGATCCGACCGAACTCCGCGGC
>PWFE01000044.1 GCA_003554115.1 Haloferacaceae archaeon
GCGAGGTCGTCCGTCGACGCTCCCAATACGAGTTAGACGAAGCCGAGGATCGGGACGCCGCGAAAGCCGACCTCCGCGAGCAGTTCGAGTTTTCCGAACCACAGGTCGAACACATCGTCTCGATGCAGCTGGGTTCGCTGACCTCGATGGAGGCCCAAGAGATCGAAGACGAGTACGAGGAGGTCCAAGCCCGGATCGAACGACTCACCGAGATTCTGACCGACGAGTCCGAGCTGCTGGGCGTGATCGAATCCGAACTCCTCGCCATCAAAGACGAGTACGACGATGAGCGCCGAACCTCGTTTATCGAGGACACGGGTTCGGTCGCCCACGAGGATCTGATCCCCGAAGAGGATTCGGTTGTCGTCATGTCTGAAGCCGACTACATCAAGCGCGTGCCGCTGTCGACGTTTTCGGCCCAGAACCGCGGCGGCAAGGGGATCATCGGCACCGATCTCAAGGAGGGTGATTCCGTCTCGTCGGTGTTTGTCGCCAACAGCCACGACTACCTGCTTTGCTTTACGAACCACGGCCAGATCTACACCTTGCGAGGGTTCCAGATCCCCGAGATGAGCCGCACAGCCCGCGGCAAATCCGCGGTCAACCTGTTGGATCTCGACAGCGACGAGGAACTCACCGCGGTCGTCAACATGGACGACATCGCAAGCGACGAGATCGACGGCCAGCGGTTTTTGACGATGGTCACCCGAGATGGCTACATCAAACGCACCTCAGTTGATGAGTTTCAGAACATCATGTCGACCGGCATCCGGGCCGTGCGGCTCGAAGACGGCGACAAACTGGTCGACGTCGAAGTCACCGACGGCAACCGGACGCTGGTGATCGGAACTGCCAACGGAATGGCGATCCGCTTCGACGAAAGCGACGTCCGATCGATGGGCCGGAGTGCCCGCGGTGTGCGCGGTGTCGACCTCCAGGGCGACGACACCGTGGCTGGTGTCGCTGGTGTCGACACTGACCGCCACAGCTGGGTGCTTACGGTCACGAAACACGGCTACGGCAAACGTTCGGATATCGAAGAGTACCGCGTCCAGTCACGGAACGGCAAAGGGTTGATCGACATCAAAACCGGCGGCCGGAACGGGTCGGTCTGTGCGACCGAGACGGTCGGGCCTGGTGATCACCTGCTCGTGATGAGTCGAGAGGGCCAGATCATGCGCACCCCCGTTGAGGGAATCTCGACGGTCGGCCGCAACACGATGGGTGTCATCGTCATGGAACTCGACGACGGCGATCAGGTCGCCTGTCTCGACGTGATCCCTCGCGAGATGGTGACTGACGAATCGGAAAGCGACGTCGACATCGAACAGTCGGCTGAACCTGACGAGTAGGTCGCTTATACACCCTTTTTACGACCGGTCGACCCGAATCAGTTCGTCAGCGTCGGCCGCAAACGCGACCGCATCCGGGCCAAAGGAGTCCGCATACCGGACCAGCAGTGTGAGCACCGTCTCCGGGTTGTCGACGGCGTACTCTTCGGAGCGATCAAGGAGTCCGGCCTCCTCGAGCTCGCTGGCGTAGTTGCTCACCGTCGCCCGCGAGACATCGAGCCGGTCCGCAAGCGCGCTGCCAGTCTCGGCGGGCGACTCTAACAGCTCGATCAACAGTTTTCTGGGGGTTTCGCGCCGCAGATACCCCAACGTCACCTGTTCGAACTCGCTGAACCGATTGGTGGGAAAAAAGCGGCGGTACTCGCCGTCACGTCGAGACTCGAGTTCTCCTGCCTCGACGAGCGCGCGCAGGTGGTGTTGGGTTTCGCCCGTTCCGAGTTTGAGATCGTCTCTGAGTTTTGAGAAATGCGCGCCGGGTGTCGTCGACAGATACCCCCGGATTGCAGCCGGCACTTCACTCCGAGAGTTGTCGCCCGAAGAACCACTGGCAACACCAACAAACGGCGTGGCCGCTCCGAGCGCGGCAAACCGCCTGAGTGTCGTCCGCTTCCGTTCGTCGACTGAGTCGCCCATCTATCAGTTCCTGTGGTGAATCGTACATAAAAGTATGCCGACCCTAATCGGCCAAAATCAGAAGTTAGGGGCTGTTTAACACCCATCTACTACCACCAACCGACACGGTACTAACCCGGTAGTTACCAGCTACTGTTCGGTTTCGGTTAGCGTTTCTTTCTCGTCGGCGTCGTCAATTACTTCATCGGGGCTTTTGATCGACCCCTCGCCGGTTTTGACCTGTTCTGCTTCCTGTTCGAGCTGTTCGATATCCATCTCGGCGGCCTGATCGATCTCGCCGAGGATTTCATCGATATCGTCGAGCCCCAGCATCTTGCGGGTCTCGTCGTCGAACTCTTTTCCTTCGAGCCCTTCGCTTTCTTGGATGTCGCTCCCAGTTAGCTGCTTGCCGTAGCGGCCGACCAGCGAGGTGAGTTCCTGTGGCAAGATGAACGTTGAGGATTCGCCCTGACCAATGCGTTCGAGACTCTCCATACCGCGTTCGATGATCGCGCGTTCGCCCATCGCCTCGGCCGACTTGGCCCGAAGGACGGTCGAGATCGCATCACCCTGTGCTTCGAGAATCTGGCTCTGTTTTTCACCTTGCGCGCGGATGATGTCGCTCTGTTTGTCACCCTCGGCTTTTTCGACTGCGCTGCGGCGCTCACCTTGGGCTTCCAGAATCATCGCCCGCCGGCGGCGTTCAGCGGAGGTCTGCTGTTCCATCGCCTGCTGGACCTCCTTCGAGGGGTTGACTTCGCGGACCTCGACGCTCTCGACGCGAATCCCCCACTCGTCGGTGGGCTCGTCGAGTTCCTCGCGGATTTTGGCGTTAATCTCTTGGCGCTTGTTCAGTGTGTCGTCGAGTTCCATATCGCCAAGGACGGCCCGCAGAGTGGTCTGGGCGAGGTTAGAGACCGCCTTCTTATAGTCGTCGACCTCCAAAAACGCCTTCTTGGCATCCATAACCTTGATGTAGACAACTGCGTCGGCGGTCACCGGCGAGTTATCGCGGGTGATCGCTTCCTGACGCGGCACGTCAAGCGTCTGGGTTCGCATATCGAACGCATACGTTCGAGAGACGAACGGTGGAATGATGTTGAACCCCGGCTCAAGCAGTTTGCGATACTCACCGAACACCGTCAGGGCCTTTTTCTCGTATGCGTCGACGATTTCGACGGTTTGCCAGATCGTGACGACGACAAAGAGGATGAACAACAGCCCAACGGCGGTAAATGTGAGCGCTCCAAGTGCACCTTGCAGGGCGAATACGTCCATATTGGTTTTTGTACAGACAGGGTGATAAGCGTTGTCTTCATTACACTATTCAGACATATTGTGCAGACAAAAACAACCAGTAGGCGTCGACTACCGTTCGAACTCGGGGTCGGCTTCGGCCTTTTTTTCGAGGTACTCTTCGGCCGCGGTTTCGTCCTGTTCGGGCGGCTCGGCTGTGTCATCAGCCTCCGAGCGACCTTTGGCCAACTCGCGGTCGATGTCGTCTTCGATAACCTCCAACGATTCGACGGTAACGACGTTGCCGCCGCCGGGGTCGACGACCATCACATCAGTTCCCTCAGGAATGTCAGTATCCAGCGAGCGTGCCGAGTAGTAGGGGTTAAAACCGCCGCCTTGGAGTTTGACCTCGCCACCCGAGGGCGTGACACGTTCGGTGACGCGGCCGGTTTTCCCCCTGAGTGATTTCGAATCACGAGTCTGTGCTTGGCCCTTACCACCGTAGAGATCGAACTCGTTGTACAGATAAAACCCAATCGCACCGAAAATCAGCACCAAAATCCCAAGCACGAACGGACTGAGGGCGATCAGCGGACTCAACAACAACCCAGTGAGTCCTGCACCGAGCAGTCCGATCCCGACGACAATGAAGTTCGCACCGGGTGCAAGCGCCTCAACCAGCGAGATCAACAGCCCTGCAGTGATCAACAACAGTGGCAGGGTCTCTGGCGAGATGAGATCCAACTGCAACGGAAGCATCATACTGATACTCGGTCTTCGAGGTGCTTAATTTGCATGCTCGCTGATGTCTCGGTTACAGTGCAGTCGCCATCAGACCCAGAGTCAACAACACACCCAGACCGACGAATGCAGCATGTTCAAGCGAAATCGGCTCCGGCTCGATTGGCTCAGGCTCCGGCACCTCGGGTTCGGCCTCTGGGCCGACATCGTCGACGCCGAAGCGCCACTCGTGGTCGTCGTCGGATTCGGACTGCGAGCCCTGTGTCATACCGGCAGCACGGCCGCCGAACACATAGGCCTACCGTCTGGGTGTTCGCAGAACGTTGCCGGTAAAAACAACGCCGCGTTCGGCATCGATGCTGACCGTCTCGCCGTCGTCAACCGAATCACTGAGAGCCGCATCACTCACCATCGGAATACCGACCTCTCGGGCGATCACGGCGGGATAGCCGGTCATGCCGTCGTTTGCGTCGATAATGCCGCCAATTTTTTCGATGTCGCCCGAGAACTCGCCGTCAAAGCCAGCTGGCAGTGAGACGATAGCACCCTCAGGAATATCCGAGAGATCACCATCAGTCAGTCGAACGAGCGGGCCAGCCACGCGGCCGCCGACAATCGCTTTGCCACTCGTGAGTTTTTCGGCTGCAACGTGGACTTTGAGCATGTTCGTCGTTTGCTGGCGTTCGAGACTGGTTAGCATACCGGAGACGGCGACAACTGTATCGCCGCTTTTTGCAGCTTTCGAATCGAGTGCAGCCTGGACGCTGCCTTCGAGAATCCGCTCGACGCTGTCTTGATACTCAAGCTGGCGAGGAATCACACCCCACACCAACGCGAGTTGTCGACGGATACGGTCGTTCGGCGTGGTCGCAACAATAGGTACCTGCGGGCGGAACTTTGCGGTCTTGCGGGCCGTATACCCGGACTCACTTGCGGCGACAACGGCTTCGGCTCCGATATCGCGTGCGAGATACCGCGCCGAGCGGGCAAGTGCCTCGGTTCGCGACTGGTCTGTGGCGGCTGGAACCCGCTGTTCGATGGTTTCGGCGTACTCGTCGGTCGCCTCAACGCCTTTGACGATGTTGGCCATCGTCTCGACAACTCGAACCGGGTGATCGCCGATTGCGGTCTCGCCTGACAGCATCACAGCGTCAGTGCCGTCAAGCACGGCGTTGGCAACGTCGGAGGCCTCTGCTCGCGTCGGTCGACGGCTGTGGACCATCGAATCCAGCATCTCGGTGGCGGTAATGACGGGAACGCCGGCGTCGACACACTTTTTGATTGTGCGTTTCTGGATCACTGGGACGTCTTCGAGCGGACACTCGACGCCAAGGTCACCGCGGGCGACCATCACGCCGTCAGCCGCGCTGATAATGCCATCAAGGTTTTCGACCGCGCCAACGCGCTCGATTTTGGCGATAATCGGGATATCGCCGCCGCCGTAGGCTTCGAGTTGGTCGACGATTTTGTAGACGTCCTCGGCGTCTCGAACAAAGCTGGCAGCAACGAAATCCGCGTTTTTGTCGGCCGCAAGCTGGAGTTCCTTTTTATCAGCTGGCGTGATGAGTTCGATATCGAGATCGACGCCGGGAATGTTGACGCCTTTTCGGCTCTGGAGTTTACCACCAGAGATGATTTCGGCGATTACTTCGGGTCCGTCAAGACGGACCACGCGGGCTTCGATGCGGCCGTCGTCAAGCAGAATGATGTCGCCGGGCTCACACTCGGTGATCGAAACGGTGAGGCCAACGAACTCGGGCGTCGAGGTG
Organism: Haloferacaceae archaeon; assembly: GCA_003554115.1. The sequence goes on from PWFE01000044.1 coordinate 5,711, forward strand.
TCGCCGGCCGCGAATGCGACCTCCGAGCCGGTTTCGAGCATCACTGGCTCGTCGACCTCTGCGGTTCGGACTTCGGGGCCTTTGAGGTCAACCATGACCGCTACTGGATCGGTTAGTTCGGCGTCGACGTTCCGGACGCGGTCGATAACAGTTGCACGGTGATCAGTCGAACCGTGACTGGCATTGAGACGAGCAACAGACATTCCGGCATCGGCCAGCGACCGGATCGTCTCTTGGTCGCTTGAGGCAGGGCCAAGCGTACAGACGATTTTCGCGTTTCGCATGGCCGAACGTAGGTGTGACCAGTTAAAAAAGCCCCACGATACGGCTGGTGATTAGTCATGATTTATGTGTTTCTTGCTGCCAGTCGGCTGGGTTTTTCAGCCAGACCGACTTACACTGGGTATGCGAACAGTTGCGTTCGATGGACGGATGGGTGCCAGCGGTGATATGATCTGTGGCGCACTCATTGGACTCGGTGCGGATCCCGCGGTACTCGATCCGGTCGAATCAGCACTCGACGTGCAGTATCTCGTCGACTCGACGGTGAAAACAGGCATCGAGGCGACGACCGTTGATGTAGTCTTAGATGATACACATCACGACAATGATCATAGCCACGACAGTCACGACCATACTCACAGCCACGACGACGAAGACCACCCCACCCACAGTCACGATCACACACATACCCACGCAGAAGGCCACGGGCCCCACCGAAGCTACCGCGAGGTCGTCGACATCGTCGAATCGATGGCGTTGTCCGACGCAGTCACGTCCACCGCCATCGGGGCCTTTCGACTCCTTGGCGAGGCTGAGGCTTCGGTCCACGGCGAATCGCTCGATACCATCCATTTCCACGAAGTCGGCGCGGACGATGCCATCGCAGACATCGTTGGAGCCGCGCTGTTGGTCGAGGACCTCGCGGTCGACCGAATCGTTACCACCCCACTTTCGGTTGGCGGCGGCCGCCGTGAGATGAGCCACGGCAGCTATCCGATTCCCGGGCCCGCAGTCCTTGAGATTGCCGAGCGTGCTGACTGGTCGATTCAGGGTGGTCCACTTGATATGGAACTCCTGACGCCGACTGGCGCGGCAATTATGTCCCAACTTGCAGCGGGCGTCGACTATCTCCCTGCGCTGTCGGTCGACAAGACGGGCTACGGTGCAGGCGACGCCACCTTTGAGCGCAATCCCAACGTGCTCCGAGCAACGCTCGGCGACAGTAGTGGTCGACTAACTAAAGGCTCGATCACGGTTCTGGAGACGAACCTCGATGACGCCTCCCCCGAGCTGCTCGGCGGGCTGCAAGAAACACTCTCGGCGGTTGGTGCACTCGATGTCTCAATTCTCCCCGTCACGATGAAGAAATCCCGGCCGGGAAATCTTGTTAAGGTAGTCTGCAAACCCGAAGACGCCGAGCGTGTGGCTCACCGATTGGCGCTCGAAACCGGTACGCTTGGAGTCCGCGAACATCATGTCAGCCATCGTTGGAGTGCGGATCGGCGATTCGAATCAGTAGAACTCACAATCGACGGCAAGCTGTACACCGTCGACGTCAAAATCGCCAGCACAGCCGACGGTGACAGCTACGATATCAGCGCGGAGTACGACGATGCCGCCGCCGTCGCCCGCGAGACAGGTCATCCTATCGCCGAAATTATACGCCGCGCAGAGTGCGCCGTCAGCGAGGGCGATACGTGAGTTAGGAACTTCCTACTGCGTATCCGTCTCCGAATTTTGGCTCCCGTTGTCGTCTTCGGCTGCGTCGACCTCGCTTCGACCGTTGGGTGGGTCTACCGGCTCCATGTCGGCATCGCTCTCGCTATCGGCGTCACCCTCAGGCTGACGCATTTGGGCCTCGTCATCCGCGCTGAGTCCACTGGCTGCTGGCTTGTCGCTTTCTGCGTCATCAATCGCCTCCTCGATTGTTTCTTGCTCCTCGTCTAGCTCGGCTCCGATTCCAAGTGAGCCGGCTGCTGGCTCGCCGTCGTGGTCCGCCGTCGACCACTCGATTTCGAATTCGATCTCGTACTCCGTCCCGTCGTCTTCGATCTCTTGTTCGATTTCAACCTCAAAGTCCGGCATCTCCGGAACGGTCAGTTCTACCTCGTCAGTGTCTGTGCTGAATGTGACCACACCGTCGGCCGCGAGTGCGTCAGCAAACTGTCGGAAGTAGGCCGCAATCGTTGCTCTGCTCTGGGCACCTTCGACCGCAAGAATTGTCTGTTCGTCCATAGCTATCACTTCGCACGCTTGCCGTATCAGTCTGTATGGCCCTCGGTCGACTAATCAGAAGAGACGGGAATCCACGCGCGAGACTGCTGGTCGGTTCGTCACCGTCGCTCAGCCTCATCTCGATGGCGAAGATTGTCAGCTTCAGCGGTCAAGCGTCGATACAACCACCTTGCTTCGAGGCGAGACCGAGTCGTTTTTGCTGTAACCGCGCAAGCACCGACTGTGAGCGAGCCAGTTTCGACCGGCTGTGGGACACTCGATGAGCTGTTGGGCGGCGGCTTCGAGCGCGGGACAGTCACCCAACTGTACGGGCCGCCAGCGGCGGGCAAAACGAACGTGGCGCTCTCTGCGGCGGTGGGTGTCGCCGCGAAGGGTGGCTCGGCGTTGTATATCGACACTGAGGGGCTGTCGGTCGACCGCTTTCGCCAACTGATCGAAGCGACTGCCGATGAGTCGGTCGAGACTGTCGCCTCGCGGCTCATCATTAGTGACGCCATCGACTTCGATGAGCAACAAGAGGCCGTCAGGGACGCCGCCGAGTTCGCCGACCGGGTCGAGCTGATGGTGCTCGACAGCGCAACCGGTTTTTATCGCCTCCAGCGTGGTGAGGACACGAACGGTGGTGACTCATTGCGTGCGGTTGCCCGTCAGGTTACCCAACTGCTGTCACTGGCCAGAAAACACGACATCGCGGTTGTGATCACGAATCAGGTGTTTACTGACCCCGACACCGACCGAACGCGGGCACTTGGCGGCCACACCCTCGAACACTGGACCGGCGTCGTCGTCCGCCTCGACCGCTTCCGCGGCGGTAACCGCCGCGCAACGCTTGAAAAACACCGCGCAAAGGCTGCCGGCGGACAGACAACGTTCAAAATTGCTGATTCGGGACTGGTCGACACCGAATCACCCTGAGTGCGCAGTTTATAAGTGACTAGCAGTAGCTGGCAACTACTTATCTAGACTCAAAATTTGCTCTGTTTGGTTCGCACGTCGGTCGACTGTGAAATCTTTATTACGGGCCGTCACGGAATTCGAGTGAGGACTCTACGGGTCGATTGGCACAGCGTGCGAGGGTAGCCAAGCCCGGAAACGGCGGCGGACTCAAGATCCGCTCCTGTAGAGGTCCGTGGGTTCAAATCCCTCCCCTCGCATCGCCGGGATAACACCCGTGATGCGGAAGACCGCTCTCGGAGCGTTCTTCCCTCGCAACCTTTGAGGTAACAAATCTATACCGAGCCGTTGCTGTACCCCTTGTTGTTGGGTGTTGGTAGTCGACGCCGCACTCCTTGAGGATCATACCGACTCCGCGTTTCTCAATCTCGTCGACCAGTGGCACACACTCGTCGACGAGACGCTACAGTTGAACTCGACACAAATAGAATAAGCACCTCGCGTTTTTAGGCCTGTCCGGCACCGACGTACAGCACGACGACGAGGAACACCCAGACGATGTCGACGAAGTGCCAGTACATCGAAGCCGTACTCACCGAGAGATGTTTTTCAGGCGAGTACTGACCGTACAGCCCACGAATAAAGACGATACCGAGGAAGACGACCCCGAGCATGACGTGCAGGCCGTGCAACCCAGTCAGCCCGAAAAAGGCCGAGGCGTAGACGCCCTCCGTCCAAGTGAAGCCATAGCTACCGATGAACTCGACGTACTCCAGTGCCTGACCGCCAAGGAACACCACACCGAGCAGGAGCGTTAGCGCCATCCCACGGAGGAAGTTGGTTCGGTCGCCACCGCGCAGAGCGACGTGCGCCCAGTGAAGCGTGAATGACGATGCGATTAGGACGGCCGTATTGGCGAGGATGAGTGAGTTGACAAGTTCAGGTGTCGCCTCCGGGAGTCCCCACTCCGTACCGGCCCGGAAATAAAAGTAGTAGGCGAATAACGCACCGAACGTCGCCAGCTCGGAGCCCAAAAAGGCGATCATGCCCCATCGAAGCGACGAATGGCCGTGTTCAGTGGTGTCACGGCTCCAGAATTTAACAATGAACGCGTGGTAGAGCCAGCCGTAGATCCCGACTAAAAACAGCCCGACGCTGCCGGCCAGCACGGCCGGACCAGCCAGTGGGTGTGTGAGATCAGCAATAATCCACAGCGCGACACCGATGTAAATCCCTGCACCGCCGAGTGCGGTCACGAACGGCCACCAGCTCGCCTCGCCGAACCCTCGCGGCCAGTCTTCGACCGCCGGCAAGTGATGATGGTGGTCGTCGTGTCCATCGTCCGTTTCGGTACTCATACCACACCGTTTCGAGCCAGCAACTAAAAATCCTCCCAACCGCCGAGCAGCCGATCTTCCGGTAGCCTCGAGCCGACAAGTCGCAAGCTACTCCTATTCGAATCTGCTATTGAGCCCAATGGATGGTCGACGGCTTGGACGGCGACTCGCTGTCGGTTTTGTAGCTGCAAGCCTGTCGCTCACCGTACTGAGCGGCCACGCGTTGGCCCACGCCGCCGCACTTCGGGACGCCACGCCGACCACACTGGAGGTTCCGACGTGGCTGTTTTTGGCGACCGGTGGCGGCGCAGTCGGTGCCTCATTTCTGTTAGCCTCCTTTGTTACCGACCGAGTATTTATCCGTTCGTTTCACCAGTGGGGCGGGACACTTCCCTCACCCGGGCGGATTCTCGCACTGTTCGGTCGACTGACTGGGCTTGGCTTACTCGCGATGATCATTTACGTCGGATACATGGGTCCGCCAACCGGCTATCGCAATTTCGCGGTGGTTTTCGTCTGGATCGGATGGTGGGGTGGGTTTGTCGCCTCAACGTATCTCATCGGCAACAGCTGGCCGACGCTGAACCCATTTCGGACGATCGCAGAGCTGTTTCCGAGTTTCAACGTATCGTATCCAGATCGTGTGGGTGCGTGGCCGAGCGTGGCCGGACTGATGCTGTTGATCTGGATTGAAGTTGTCACGCCTCTTGCCGACGATCCGCGGCTACTTGCATCGACGATTCTTGCCTACACTGCAGTCACCATCACTGGATCGGTCGTATTTGGAACAGACACATGGTTTTCGACCGTCGACCCCATTTCGCGCGCCCTTTCGTACTTCGGTCGGTTCGCACCACTTGAACGAACCAGTGACGGCATCTCGTTTCGGCTTCCGGGGATGGCGCTCACTGATCCAAAACTGGTCACCGGCCGCGACGAAGTCGCCTTCATTGTTTGTCTGCTGTATGTGACCACTTTTGACGGCTTTGTCGCAACATGGCTCTGGGAATCGTTCGCAGTCGGTGTGGTCGGACTCGGCGTCCCGCCGATTGGTGTGTACTTGGTGACCTACGTCGCCGGCTTTGGACTGTTTTTGGGTGCGTTCTGGTGGTCGATGGGACTGGCTCGGGAGTATGGGTCGACGTACATCACACGCGAGGAGTTGGGTCGACGCTTTGCACCCTCACTGCTCGCAATCGCAGTCGGCTACCATCTCTCGCATAACCTCGGGTTTTTCATCGCACTGCTGCCGTCGGTTGTGGTTGTGGGTGCGATGCCGTTGGCTCCCCCACAACAGCCACCAATTTTGGGGACACTGCCCGGCTGGATCTCGGGTGTTGAGATGGCACTCGTGATGATTGGTCATGTGATCGCCGTCTGGGTAGCCCACGCTGCGGCTTACGATCTGTTACCCGGTCGACTTGAGGCGATCAAAAGCCAGTATGGGGTGACACTCGTCATGGTTGGCTATACGATGATCAGCCTCTGGATTGTTACCACACCGATTGTTGAGCCACCGTACATCGCAACGGGTGAGGGACCATGAGCGATACAGTCGACGACTCGCTTCCCGAGACGACGGTACCCGACGATGCCACACCAGTAGTCTGTCCCTACTGTGAGTTTGAGTTGCCGAATGAAACGCAGTATCGGCTACACTTAGGATTAGAACATTACGGCTCGCTTACCGAAGCGGAACGCGAACAGTTCAAACGAACGTACACGGATGAAGAAGCCACCCTCAATCGGTTTCGGATTATCGCCCTTGGTGGACTGGTCGCACTGTATTTCGGCTTTCTGGTCGTGTATGCGGTTCTCGCGGTCTGAGAAAGGCGGTTATGGGTGTGGTAGTCAGAATTTAATTCACTATAATATTTTTGTATAAAATGTACGACGCTCCGGAAACTATTTCAGTCGTCTGTGGCGACGTTATATTAAATGGATAGCGAGATAGTCGAGACCATAACTGGGTGGGACCAAACCCCATTCAGTGGCGGGTATCAGGGATTACGTGATCTCGCCGACGCCGAATTCAGCGGGGCGGTTACACAGGGCACAGCATGGGGTTTCATGCTCAACGGACGGCTAATCGGCATCGAAGACGGCTCGCTTTCGACGTTCGATCGAGCCGACGGGACGGCATACGAGTCGCCGACACCCGCGTTGCCGTTGTTGTATGCGATGCAGTCGACGGCTGAAAAACAGACACAGTACTACACCAACAAGAAACCAATCGCCGAGGCCGACAACACGCTGAGTTCTGGCAATTTTACCGGGTTTATCGAACTCTCCGAAAACGTTCTCTCCGGGGATTACTACACTGTCTACTACGGCGGTCGATCATTGAGTGTTGCCTTTGTCGGCAACAGTCGCAAACTACTGACCGACGACGATGCCTTCGAGCGTGCCGACGACGAGGTTGGCATTTACACCGTGTATGCGGCCGATCTCGAGGTGATCGACCTCCCGGATACCGAACCGAGCCACGAGGAGTCGACGCAGGAAGACTCCGAATCCTCCGAGCCGCCGACCACTGAAAACGAACACGCAGACGAATCGACTGCAGCGACACCCGAGGAGTCGACTCCAGCGGCTGACTCCAAACCGGCGGGTGCGGCTCCGAGCGGGTCGACTCCAACACACAGTTCGACAGCGGACACCGCAGCATCGACTGAGTCGACCGAGGCGGGTGCTTCGGACTCACCTCCCAAGACCACCGGACAATCGAGTTCTCCCAGCCCGACTCACAGTACTCACCGAACAGGGCCGAACAGTACGGAGCCGAGCGGTGCTGCCGGGAGTCAGTCGGCCGACCAGCAGTCGACGGGTGTGTTCAGCGACGAAGCCGAGTGGCGCAACACCAAGACAATCCCATCGCTTGATCCAAGTGATGATAGCGACCGAGAACAGTCAGTCCGCCGCCAGCCAGCGCCGCAGAAAACACGCCAGTCGAAATCATCCGCCTCGCGTCGACAACTTCAAAAACGGCTCAAACGGGCCGAACAGATCATGCAGAAGGCCGAAACGCGACACGAGCGGCTGGTCGAAGAGCGTGATACCGCACGGGCTGAACGCGACGAGGCACAACAGAAACTCGAAACACTCTCCGAGAAGCTCTCGGAAGCAAACGCCGAGGTCGAGCGGCTCGAAGCGCAACTGGAGTCAGGATCAGCAGGAACCCCAACCGTAGCATCAACGGGTGGTCGGACGATGAGTACCGATGAGGCGCTTGCGGGAACGAATCTGTTGGTTCGGTACGCCTCGAAAGGCGACGGCACACTTGAAGATGCCATCTCAGGGTCGGTCAGCCAAGAAGATATCATGGCCAACCTCCGGATTGAACCACACACGACGTTCGAACGAGAGGGGTTGGCCGTCGACGGCCAGCCGTTTGAGTCGTTTCTCGAAGGCCGAATCGAACTCGCCTTCGTCCGGTGGCTCACCGAGGAGTTGCTCTTCGATATCCAACAGACGGGCAATCAGAACGAACTGAGTGGCATCTACGAGACGCTCCCGGCAATCAATCGTGCCGAACTACAGGGAACTGTCTCGTTGGGAACTGACGAGGAGGGCGACGAACTCACCGCCGCGTTCGATCTTGTCGTCCGTGACAAACGCGACCGGCCGCTGTTCATCGCAGATTTCAACGAGTCAAAACAGCCCGTCAGCAACGGAATGATCAACTCACTGGTTCGGGACGGCAGCGAGCTTGTTCAGCGAAACGAGAGCTTCACCGGTGCATTCGCGGTAACAACAAGCTACTACGAGGGAGCCGCACTAGATGCAGCAGCAGATGCCACCGGTGGCGGCCTGCTGAGTGCGAGCCGAGGCAAAAGCTTCGTTTACATCTCGCGCAAGCAAGGGTTTCATCTCTGTTTGGTCGAACAGCTCGGCGATACGTTCGATCTTCACGTACCGGAACTGTAGTCACACCGAACCGATTAAAATCTCGTGCTTGGTCGCTGTTGCAGAAATCAGTACTCGACGTTAGCCTTCGATCTCGGCCGTCTCGTCGATCCGCATCGTTGCGAGCTTGTCGACAATCGAATCGAGTTTGTTGTCTAGATCGTCGACGAACTCCTCGGTGTGGTCGGTCTGGATCGCACCCTGGCTGGAGGGCTCGATGAGGTTTTCCTCTTCGAGCACGCGCAGCGAGTAGCGAACCTTGTGATGTGGATAGCCGGTCTCGTTCGACATCTTGACGATGCCGATCGGTTCGTTCTCAATCACCATACGGAGGACCTGTAAGTGCCGTTCGAGCATGTCGACTTCTTTTTCGAGTCTGTCTATCATGACACATGCTA
>PWFE01000076.1 GCA_003554115.1 Haloferacaceae archaeon
ACGTCGACAACATTGTCTCGAACCGTGTACCCGAAGCCGACGAGACGGGCAGTTATGCGCTTGTTTTGGACCCACAGGGCCGAATCGAATCCGACTGCTACATCTACAACGCCGGCGAGAAACTGCTGTTGTTCACCCCGCCGCAGACCGTCGATGACATCGTTGAGGACTGGAGTGCGAAGGTGTTTATTCAGGATGTCGAGATCACCGACGTAACCGAACAGTTCGGAGTTTTTGGGGTCCATGGCCCCCAGTCGACCGAAAAAATTGCCTCCGTACTGAACCACGCGGGCGCACCTGAACCCGAACTGCATTTCGAGCGCGGTTCGATGAACGACGCCGGCGTCACCGTCATCGCCAGCGACAACCCGACTGGCGAAGAGGGCTACGAGGTGATCTGTGGGGTCGACGACGCCACCGACGTGTTCGATACGCTGTTGAACCGCGGGCTCAACGCTGCGCCGTTCGGCTACCGAACGTTCGAGTCGCTCACGCTCGAAGCGGGCACGCCGCTGTTCGAGTCCGAACTGCAGAGCCGAGTGCCAAATGTCCTCGGGATCCGTCACGCGCTGGATTTCGAGAAGGGCTGCTATGTCGGCCAAGAGCTGGTCTCGAAAATCGAAAACCGCGGCCAACCAAGCTCGCGGCTGGTCGGGCTTCGAACCGAGCAACTCGTTGAAAACGGTGCAACGGTGAGGGTCGACGATCCCGTCGGCGAAATTACTCGCGCTGTCGAAAGCCCGTCGCTCACCGAGCCAATCGCACTGGCGATGATCGATTTCGACACATCGCTTGCAGATCTCACTGTCGAGGCTGGTGACGGCAGCGTTTCGGCCACAGACGTCGACCTCCCGTTTGTTTCCGGCAGTGCCAACTCACTCCGCCTGCCAACCTATCCAGAACCCGAGACGACAGCTGAATAACTGGTGAGGCCAGTCTCGGCAACGCAAAGTCGACCAATCAGGAAAACAGGCGTTTGAGATGCGTTTTCGAAAAAAACGACGAGGGTTTATCCATATGAACGCCGATTTCACCGGACAGCCCCGCCAATCCAACACGCTGGATCGGTTCGGGCAGCGAGTAGGCCCGCCGAATGAGATGGCCCATCCGTATTTCGGCTGACAGCCTCTCGCGCCATGCAGATTCATAAATTTCGAGCGAGTCGGGACGGTTCGGTTGGATATGGCGGGCCGCACAGTCGGCAGCGGTCATGCCGTACAGAATTCCACCCCCAGTGAACGGTTTGGTCTGGCCTGCAGCATCACCGATTAAAAACACGCGCTCGGTCGTTACGGAATCGGGCGGGCCAATCGGGATCGCTCCCGAGCAAAACCGGTCGGTCTCGACGCCGTAGGCACTGGTTAACTGCTCGAATCGCTCGGTGACGTCGTCGCCCGGTGCGGTAGCCAATCCATACTCGACGCCAGCGTCGCCGCGCGGGATGCGCCACGCAAAAAACCCGGGCACCGTCAGATGGACCTCAACATAGTCAGTGTGATCGACTTCGTCGGTGAATGCGAGCACCCCATGAAGCTTCTCGCTGGGTTGAGGGAGTCCGACTGCCTTTCGTACTCGTGAGACAGGGCCATCACAGCCAGCGACCATTTTCGTTTCGAACGTCTCGATTTCTCCGCCCGCGACCGAGGCAGTTACCTCAACGTGAGTGGCGTGTTCCTCGATTCCAGTGACAGTGTAGCCCTCCCGGACATCTACGCCTGCACGGCGGGCACAGTCAGCCAAGGTTCGGTCGAGGTCGACACGGTCGATAACGTTCGAAACCTCCTCGGTTTTATAAAAGAGATGGCTCTCCGAGTCTGGACCACCTGTATAAAAGTTCGCGCCGTAGATCCGGTTCTGGAACAGTCGTTCGCGGGCGTCGTTGGGAACGAACTCCCAGATATCGGTGCTGACGTGGCCCGAACAGGCCAGCGGTTCACCCACTGTCCCCTTTTCCAGTGCGAGCACATCAAAGCCTTTTTCGGCTGCCCGACGGGCAAACCGCGCGCCGGCAGGGCCGACACCGACGACAACGAAATCGTACATGCTTGTCGTTGTGGGGGCCTGCATATAGTTTGTCAGTTTATACGTCGCTGACGATGGCCAGCCCCCGCGGCGTCTGTGCCGTGAGTGAGTTGTCCCACGCAACATCGATCTTACTCCAAGACTCTCCTTGATCTCCGGTTCGGTACAGCCCGTTGTTAGTCGCCGCATACAGCGTTCCCGGGGTCAGTCCCGCTGCCAACTGCGGTCGGACGATTCCCTCGCCCATCGGCATTCCTCGGTTGTCGAGTCGCTGCCAGCGGCCGCCGCCCTGCCGCCAGTAGATGTAGCTCTCGGCGGTTTCGGGTGTGTGAGCCGACCGCGCGTCGTGGGCTGCTGAAACCAAAGCACAAGAGGGGTCGGCAGGGTCGACGGCGACGCTCCAACAGTAGCGATGGTCGAGGCCCTCCTGTGGTTTGTCCCAACTCGCCCCACCGTTTCGGGTTTCGGCGTAGCCGTCGCCGGCGGCCACCCAAGCGTGGCCCGGCAGCTCAGGGTGGGTCGTCATTGAGTGACTATCCCGCCGGGCGGTGGGGCGGCGGTCTTCCCACGTTTCGCCGCCGTCGTGTGTCTGGACCAGCGCGCCGGCCTCAATGCCGACGTACAGATGATCGGGGTCGTAGGGATCCGGTTCAATCCACCGAACGTGATGGGTCTGGGGTCGCGGCGGGAACGACCACTCGGAGGCAGACGGCAGATCGGTGAGGCCGGATTTTTCAGTCCAAGATTCGCCAGCATCAGTCGACTGGTAGACCCGACTCGGCTCGGTGCCGACCCAGAGTTCGTCGGGGCTTCGTGTGCCGATGGCGACTGCCGTAACCATAGCTGGGCCGATCGCTTCGGCCCCGAGGCGTTCGAACGTTGCGCCACCGTCGACGCTCCGGAGGACACCGTGTTCGCTGGTTCCGACGAACAGTCGGTCCGGCACGGCGGGGTCGGCTGCCAGACAGTCGAGGTTGGACGCTTCGAGCCGAGACATAACAGCCGGCGTCGACTCCTCAGAGACGACAAGGGGGGCGTTCCGCATCGCCAGATAGCAGGTGACAATGCCACCCCTTTCGGCGCTTGCGATAGAAAAGTACCGTGGCGGGCCACTCGCCTGACCGTCGACTCACTCGTCGACGACATCAATGGGGATCGGTGGAGCCTCCCAGACCGCATTCGACTCGGAGAGCTGAAAGACAATCTCGGTCTCACCGGAATCTTCGCCCGTGAATAGTACGTG
>PWFE01000105.1 GCA_003554115.1 Haloferacaceae archaeon
ACTTCCCGTCAAAGCGACATGTACACAACCCGTCGACGGAATTTCTGGGACACCTTCACCGAGCCACCCAACGACAAGGCTGGTAAGACCACTCGAACAGACGGATTGTCTCGGCACATATAGTCGATAAACCGTGAACGAGCAGCCGGGAAAACACAGGCCCATACGAGAGTCAGTAGGACAACCGTTTTACTGTTGAACCTGAATACGAACACCTATGACAGATAACGCCGATGATCGGGTTTACTACGTTATCAGTGACCTTCATATCGGCGGTGATGAACAGCTCGAAGAAGTCGAGTTCCTCGATGAGCTCCTGGCGTTTCTCGAACAGTTAGCGACAACTGACGAAAACGCCGAACTGATAATCAATGGCGATGCGTTCGGGCTCTGGGAGTTTACGACCGTCGACGGCATCGATAAGTTCGATGTGCTCGAATCGAGTTATCCTGCGTTGTTCGAACAGCTCCGTGCGACCGGCCAAAACATCCAGATAACACTGTTACCGGGCAACCACGACCATGAGTTGGCAGCCTACGACGCGTATGTCGACCGACTCGCTGAGTACAACGTTGATCTCGTCCAAGACAAATCGATCAAACGAGCGGTCGGCGAGCAGGCAATTCATTTCGAACACGGCCACCAACAGGACGACAACAACCGGATCGACGACTGGGGCAACCCACATGCGACCCCGCTTGGTTACTACTACAACACCCTGATTACGAGCCGCGCGGGTCAACTGTCGGATCGCGGCCGATACAACTGGCTTAAAGACGTCCAGGCGGTCACACCCACCGAGCGGATGCCGATCTGGATGCTCTCGAAATACTTCTATCGGGAAATGAACCCCGTTATTCGCTACTCGCTGGTGCCGTTTTTATTATTATTTAATATTAGCGCGGTTCTGGCCGTGCTTGCGGGGCTGGATCTTATCGGCGTCTGGTCGATGCCGGTGGCCCAAACTGAGGCCTTCCTCAGTCGGTTCGGCGCGGCCGGAACGGCCGCCTGGTTCCTGTTGAGCATCAACGTCGCAGTTACCGGTCTGCTGTTACTTGTGGGGATTCCGTTCTACTTCCTTCGGCGGGATATCCGTCAGACGGTCAACCGGTTCGGCGTCTTCGAGACTGAACTCACAGTCGACGCCGAAACCCCCTACGAGGAGGCCGCCAGCGACGTGTTCGCCAGCGACCCTCGAACGACGATCTACTGTTATGGCCACACCCACCGTCCGTTGATTAAAGATATCGGCGACGGCGTGCTGGTCAACACTGGGACGTGGCTCAAACGACTTCACCGCCGCGATGGGATTATCGGCATCCTTCCACCCGTGTTCTATCCGTCATACCAGCTTGCAGCGGTTCGGATCGCACCCGAAGTCGACAGTGTCACCATCGAGTACCAGACGATAACCAAACCGAGTCCTGCAACCGAAGAGCTCACGCTCACCGAACGGTTGTTCACCGTCGGCAGAGAACCGGAGCCGGATTTTCCGGATCGACACGTTATCGAGACGCCGCCGGAAACGGCCGCCGCTGAGACACCCATCGAACAAACAACCTGAGAGTTTTGCCGGCCAAAGGGAGAACGTTTTTGTACTCGCTGTTCCTCTGGTTCGTCTGCATCAACTGGACACGGTAGGACGCCTCGTCCGAGCGGAACTCCCTGCCAGCAGGGTTCTCCGGTCGATTTATTAGTGACGTGCTATCGGTTCCACCTGAAACAGAGGGGGTTGCATGACGACAGACGACACACACCCGGAGCCTGATTCCACCGACGACGAGCCGACAGCCCCGAGAGATCGTTCTGCAACGTCGACCGATCTGGATTTCGATACGATGCTCGGAGCCGATGGGAACAAAGAACGCAAGGGTCTGTTCGACGACCTACTGTCGAGCGAGCCGATTTTCGAGAACAAAGAGGTTCTCAGACCTTCATACACTCCACATGAGCTACCACACCGAACCGACCAGATCAACCAGATGGCGACGATTCTTGTCTCTGCGCTCCGTGGCGATACCCCCTCAAACATTCTCATTTACGGGAAAACCGGAACCGGCAAAACCGCAAGCGCGAAGTTCGTCAGCCAGGAACTCGAATCCACTTCACAGAAGTACGACGTCCCCTGTGAGGTCGAGTACATCAACTGCGAGGTGACCGACACCCAGTACCGGGTGCTTGCCCAACTGGCAAACAAGTTCATTGAAAAAAACGAAACCAGAATCGAATCACGAATCGAGGCACTCAAAACGGTTCGTGATCGGCTGGCGTCCGAACTCGACTCGACAACATCAGACACGGACAACCCGGCCGACGAAGACGACATCACAGCCGATCTAATCGCCGCCGCCGAACCGGACAGCGAGTCGACTGAGACTGACGACGGATCCGAAACCGACCAACAGACAGCCGACTTCGACTCCGTCGAGGCGGTCGAGACCGAAATCGAATCGCTGCAGGCCGATCTCGACGAGATGGATCCCGTCCCGATGACGGGGTGGCCCACAGATCGGGTGTACTCAACGTTTTTCGAGGCCGTCGACTACCACGAGCGCGTGGTCGTTATCATGCTCGATGAGATCGATAAACTCGTCGAAAAAAGCGGCGACGACACCCTCTACAACCTCTCGCGGATGAACTCCGAGCTCACCAACTCGCGGATTTCGATTATGGGCATCTCGAACGATCTCAAGTTCACCGACTTTTTGGATCCGCGTGTCAAATCCTCGCTCGGCGAAGAGGAGATCGTCTTTCCGCCGTACGACGCCACTCAACTCCGTGATATTCTCCAACATCGGGCGGATGTCGCGTTCAAATCCGAGGCACTCACCTCGGACGTGATCCCGCTGTGTGCGGCGTTTGCAGCCCAGGAACACGGCGATGCCCGCCGTGCGCTCGATCTGCTTCGGACCGCCGGTGAACTCGCCGAGCGAAGCCAATCGGACAGTATCGAAGAAACACACGTCCGACAAGCCCAAGACAAAATCGAACTTGACCGGGTCGTCGAGGTCGTCCGGACGCTCCCGACTCAGAGCAAAATAGTCCTGTTTTCGATTATCCTCCTTGAAAAGAATGGGGTTCATAACATCAACACCGGTGAGGTGTTCAACATCTACAAACGCCTCTGCGAAGAGATCGACGCCGATGTGCTCACCCAGCGGCGCGTCACAGACCTCATCAGCGAACTCGATATGCTTGGTATCGTTAATGCAGTTGTCGTCTCGAAAGGCCGCTACGGCCGCACCAAGGAGATGAACCTCTCGGTCCCGATTGACGAAACCGAGGCAGTCCTGCTTTCGGACTCGCGGCTCGGCGATATCGAAAACGTCCAACCGTTCGTGCAGGCCCGGTTTGACAACAACTGAAGCCGTCGGCTCTCGCTACCTGAGCAGGTCACGTCGACCGATCGCGTACGCACCACTCACTGTAATCGCCCCGAGACCGACCGGAAACAGCGGGCTCCCGCTCGCTGCGCCGGTGAGTGCGAGCCGAATGTATCCCACGTATGGGACACGCAGTTGTGCGATGCCGGTTACCCACTCTGGTTTGACAACTGGGGCGATTCCGTTTGCCTGATCGTACTGCGCGTTGCTTGCGGTGTTATCGCCCTTTGTAATGTAGCCGTCGTGTGGTGCTGGACAGTACTGGAGCTCGTCACAGTCGTCGGCCGAGACGTACTCGGCGTTTGCCTGTTCATACCAGTTTTCACCTTCTTCGACGAAAAAGTGTGCCCGGTGGATAATTGGTGGCCCACTCGCCTCCGGATTGTCGAAAACGACCACGCTCCCGGCAGCATTAAATGAGGTATACTCGGTCTCACTCACTGTCCCTGCAGTGACGACACCGAGCCCATCGGCTTCATTCGGGCTGAAACGACCGGGTTCGGTGACAAAGACCAGATCGTACTGGTTAATGTTCGGCTCCATGCTTTCGCTTTCGACTGCTACCATCGGTGGCCACACGCCGCTGATCCCAAACAGGAGTCCACCGATCAGGAGTACGATAATGATGCTGATACTCACCTCTCGAAGCAGTAACAACGGACCATCAGTTGCGGTGAGAAACTGCCGCCACAGAGGGTCGGCCGGTTCAGTCGACTCCGCTGATGATTCAGCTACAGAAGGGCCAGAATTTGGAGACATATGAACCGCGTCACTATGTCCGTTGTTGCTGTCTTCGTCGACGCCCGGAGTCGTCGCTAAGTCAGTTTCTGTCAGGTTAGACTGTCGCTGGCCAGTCTCTTCAGCCGGGGAGTCCCGGTCTATAGTCGACTCGGTGTCGCGATCCGGTCGACGATCCCCGTCAGTCATTATCCACCCATTCGATGGGGGCGTGTTTGAACCTTCGGGGTAATACCCTGTCTACGTCTTGTGATTTAATCCAAAGATACCGTCGTCTCGACCGAGTATAATGACTTCCTACTCACACGTACACTTAGTTTAACTGTCAGACACATACAGTATGCAGTGGCTACTGCGGCAGATGAGCAGTCTCTGGTTCGGCATGCTTTTGGCTGGAGCTATCCCACGAGTTGGTGTGCCACTGGAGACACACTCGCGGATCGTCCAGTCGTTGGCTGCCCACGGCTACAACGCCGAGCGCGCGGCAGTCACACTATTAGCCGGTGTCGACGATCCGCAGGCTGCAGTTTCGGCCGTCGCCGAGTCGGTTCCTGACGACACCCTCCGAATTACCGTCGACGACGTCCGACCAGTGCTGGACGATGCGCCAGCACCCGATCCAACAGCTGTCGAGTCGTCTCATACACAAACTTCAGCTTCGGAGCCGTCGTCTGAATCCGGTACTTCTACTCCATCGACAAACCCGAAAAATCAGTCGAAGCAACAGGGTTCTGCAGTCGAAACGAAGGGGTCTTCGAAGACGCAGGTCTCGACTCCAGACACCACCGCAGCAGGCTCTCGCTCGCGTTCAACAGCGACTCGGTCGCCACAGCCAGCCGAGATTGCCGGTGATATCACGGGTCGATCCACTGGAACCGGTGAGTACAAACAGTTCGTCACGACGTTTCGAGATCGGTACGAACGACTCTCGAAACTGTTAGGCGGCCGTGTCAACCACCGACCGGCATCAGCGATTCAGTCGATGGCCGGAGGTAGCGAAGCCGAGATGATCGGACTGGTCAACGACATTCGCTCGACAGCCAGCGGCCACTGGCTGATCGAACTCGAGGACACGACTGGGACGTTTCCGGTGCTCGTGATGAAAGACCGGGATATCGCTGAGTTAGTCGACGACTTACTATTGGACGAATGTATCGCCGTTCAGGGAACGTTGTCAGACGACGCGGGGATTATGTTCGTCGACTCATTGTTTTTCCCTGATGTCCCCCGCACCTTCCGACCGTCGACCGCTGACCGCCACGTCCAGGCTGCCCTTATTTCCGATGTTCACGTCGGCAGCCAAGAGTTCATGGCTGAGGCTTGGGATCGGTTTACCAACTGGCTGCACACCGAGGAGGCCGAACACGTCGAGTACCTCCTGATCGCGGGCGATATGGTCGAAGGCGTCGGCGTCTATCCCAACCAGGACGAGGAGTTGGATATCATCGACATCTTCGATCAGTACGAGGCTTTTTCGGAGCATCTCAAAGCCGTCCCTGGTGATATGGAGATCGTCATGATTCCCGGCAACCACGATGCGGTTCGGCTGGCCGAACCACAACCCGGCTTCGACGAGGAGCTTCGCAGCATTATGTCGGCTCACGACTGCCGCATCTCGGGGAACCCATCGACGGTGACCATCGAGGGCGTTTCTGTGCTGATGTATCACGGCGTCTCACTCGATGAAGTAATTGCTGAACTACCCGAACACAAAGCTAGTTACGACGAGCCTCATAAGGCAATGTACCAACTACTTAAAAAGCGACACGTCGCCCCGCAGTACGGCGGCCGGATGCGACTGGCTCCGGAGACAACGGACTACTTAGTTATTGACGACGTACCTGACATCTTCCATACGGGCCACGTCCACAAACTCGGTTGGGGGAAGTACCACAACGTCTTGGCGGTCAACAGCGGCTGCTGGCAGGCCCAAACCGAGTTCCAAAAGAAGGTCAACATCGACCCCGACGTGGCTCACGCACCGATCGTCGACCTCGATACGCTGCATATGACTGTCCGGAAGTTCGCCTGAATTCGTGTCGAATTAGGGTTGTTGGCGGTACCGAATCGTCCGCGAGCCGCGGAACATTGGGCCGCTTCCGTCGTCGAAGAAACCCGCAGCCTCAACAGCAGCCGTTTTTTCGGCGGCGTCGGTTTCGACCAACACTTCAACGGCCATGTTTTCGCAGGCCGCAAACCGGACTGGCTCGGCTAACAGTCGTTCGCAGGCCTCGCGTGTCCCACCGAATTGGGTAACATGAACGGTTTGTTCGTGCGCATCAAAACTCACGAAACCCAGCAACTCGGTGTCACTGGCGTCGGTGTCGACGTTTGGATCGCGGTTTCTTTGATCTCGTTCGGCGACGCGGACGCTTCGGTCGTGGACGAGGTTTCGGACGACATCCGCTGGTGCATCGGCCAACGCCGCAATCGCCTCGGCGTCGTCTTCGACTGCGTCCCGAATGTGCATACGCGTTCTACCGTCGCTGTCCCGATAAAATCAGGGGGCCAATCCATCGAGCGATACTGAAGGGTTTATTTGTACTCACTCGAACCGTAGGCTATGAGCACGGCTACCAAGATTGTACTGGGGACAGTTAGTGTCTCGACTATCCTTGCGGTCGGCATCATCCTCTCGTTCGTCTTCGCCTGATGTTCAGTCAGCGCGAACTTTCGTCGACCCTTTCGGCGGTTCGAGACCAACAGGCTCCTGCAGCAGTCGTCGTCGACGTCAAACAGGACTTCGAGATTCTCCCACCAGCCGTCGCCGAGGATCTCGGTCTCTTCGTTGCGGCCCTCGATCCAGCCACCTACCCCACCGACTGGCTTCCAGCCGATGCACCGCAGGCGCTACAGCGGTATGCGAGTTCGACATTTACCGTTGGAATGCCCGGCGACGGCACCGTCGTCTGGACCGACCAAACCGAGCCACCGACCGTCTTACTTAAAAAACGTGCCGAGGGAACGCCCGAAGACTTCCTAGAGTTTCTGGTCGCCGAAGCGTTCGTCAAGATCGGCTGTGGCGTTCCGGAACACTTTCTCCCGTTTTTCGGCAAGCAGTACGCCGCGCTGGCAGAACAGACTGCTCTCGGGCCTGCAGATACGTATCAGGTCGCTGCCGCGCTGTTCGAGGGATGGGTCGGCTTGCAGACCCGCGAGGTCTTCGAATCGTGGGCCGACGATCCCAGCCTCGAACCACTGTACGAAACGTGGCTCGATGCCGGCCAGCGACTCGACGGTCGACTCAATGACCTCTCGCGAGCGGTCGCCCACGGCGAGATGACGTTTCCCGAAACCACGGAGTACGCCTGCTCGGCCATTAAACACGGCCGTGAGCTGCCGACGCCCTTTGCCGCGCTCGATACGGACGCCTATCGGGAGTACGGAGCCGACTATGCGGTCCAGTGGGCTGCTAAAACGATCGCCGCCCTGCGCGAGTAGGCAGCTCCTACTCATATACGACTTTTCGCCCGATGTCGACTCTACGGTACTGGTTATAACTCGATAGCGCTCTCGCAGCTAAAACTCGACGCCGACACTGCTGTCGTCTTCGAGGGTGACGACACCATCGAACAGCTCGTTGAACCGGTTGAGTGTGTCCTCGCCGTGGACCTCTTTCGAGAGATGGAAGATGCCGACTGCATCGTGGTCTGCAAGCAAGCCAAGCAGCTGTTTGGTCGCCTCGTAGACACCGTCTTCGTCGGCGTAGTAGATCATCTCTGTTAGTGAGTCGACGCTGATCCGGACTTTACCGTCGTGGCTTGCAAGGAACTGTTCGGTTTTTTCGACGATCCCGTCGAGGTCGTCGGGCGACGAGACGTAGTGAACGTCGTCGGCACCGCGTCGCGAGTAGCCGCGCTCGACTGATAGGGTATCGAGGATGACCGCCCGATCCTCGTCGACGTCGTAGTGTTCGAGTTTCTGTTCGACCTCACGGGCGGTCGTCCGCGTCGAGATAACCAAAAAATGGTCTGTATCGAGTTTCAGAAAGTCGGTATCGATCCGGTCGGTCTCACCAATCGAAGGATGGACCAACAGCAGGCCGGTCCCGGCCGAAATCGTCTCAGGGGCGTTCTCAATCGCTAACTTATACTCCATACCACACCCAGCGACTGGGTGAACTTAATGTTACAGGCATTCGGCTGACAATCGTTCGCTACTGATCGTCGACCCACGGAGCGGCCACCGGCAACCGGTCGGCTTACTACTTCGGTACTTTTAACCGAAATATCGAGTAGTAGTATCCATGGACGTCCGAACCGAATTCTGGTCAATCTACCGGGAGGCCCTCCCCATTCTTATCATCGCTCTCGGCGGTGGCCTGTTCGCAGGACTCGTCCTTGAAGGCATGTTAGAGAGCGTCGAGCGGTTCCCTGGACTGCTGGTAATGGTTCCTGTGTTTCTTGCAACTCGGGGGAACGTGTATGGCGCACTCGGTGGCCGCATCTCCAGCGGGCTCCATCAAGGGCTTATTAGCCCACAATTCGAGCGAAACGAACGACTGCTCAACGCCGTTATCGCCTCGTTTATCAACGGGATCGGCATCTCAATTGTGATCGGTTTCATCTCGTGGGCCGCGCTCACGGTTCTGGGTCGACCATCTGCGGCACTGTTCGAACTCGTCGGCATCATGCTGATCGCCGGCGTGCTCACCTCGTTCGTGATGATCGGCGGCCTTCTGGCGTTGATTTTCACCGGCTACAAACTGGGGTATGACCCCGACAACCTTGTTGGCCCCATTGTCACCACGCTCGGTGATATCTTCGGGATGGCGTTTCTGTTTCTCTCAGTACTCGTCATTGAGGTGATTATCTGATGGTCGTCCCAACTGGCTCGCTCGGCAGCTGGGAGACCAAATCAATCGTGAGCAACATGTTCCCGCTGTTGGTCGTCCTTTCGATTATCGTGCTGTGGGCAGGGATCACGCTCGAAGACGCCGAGGAGTTGCTCGAACAGTACGGCCTGCTGGCGGTAATGGTGCCGACGATGGTCGATATGGGTGGCAACCTCGGTGCGATTCTCAGCTCCAGACTGTCGACGCGCTTCCACCTCGGGACGACCAGCATCGATCTCAAAGATCGCGTTCTGTGGTCGAACATCGGGGCGGTACTGGGGCTTGCGGCGACCATATTCACCGCGCTCGCGGTCGGCGCATGGGTTATCGGCCAGCTTATCAACGCCGCCTTACCACTGTCGACGCTCCTGTTAATCTCACTAACAAGCGGGATGGCCGTTGCCGTAATCGCCGTCGTGTTCAGTATTCTGGCAACGTACGGCTCCTACCGGCTCGGCGTCGATCCCGACGATACGACAATCCCAATCGTCACCAACGTGGTCGACGTCTGCGGAATGGTCATCTTTATCGGCGTTTCGTCGCTGGTATTGGGATTCTAATGTGAGTTAGGGACGGGCTAACTCACTGAATTGCTCGGTGCTTGTCCGGGTTCCTTTGGCAATAACGATATCGCCACCCCGAAGCTCGGCGTCAGCATCGCCAACCAAGAACCAGCCTTCGCCCGGTCGACGAATCGCAATCACAGAGATCGTCGCCTCGGCGTCAGGAACGCCGCCGGTAACCGCCGAGCCGTCGAGTGTGCTTCCGTCGGCGATTTTCGCACGGGTGAGAATTTCGTCGCTCTCTTGGACAGCCAACTGAACGACCGGGTGAACATCGATCTCTCGGAGGACACCCTCGCTGATGTCGAGTGCAGCATCGCTGATCGTTTCAGTGCTGGTTCCGAGATGGATAAGTCCACGGAGTTTCACGGGATCTTCGGCATCGGCGGCCGCCTGCAGCACCCATGCCTCGAACCGCGATTCGAGGTTGTCGACTTCGATTTCGAGATTGCTGACCTCCTCGGCAAGTTCGGCATCGTCGAACAGTACGCTGCTGTAGGCCAGATCGACCGCAAGCTCCGAGAGGTTTTTCATCTGAACGATGGCATCAACTGCGCGTTCGAGATCCGCGAGTTCGGCGGATTCCGGCGGTTCGGGGTCGTATATCTCACCAGTAAACGCTTCGTAGACGGGACCGATCTCGGAGTCTGGCCCCCGGAGTAGGGCGATATCTGCCGCGTCGATACCCGTCTCGCTTCCCGGATTAAGCAGCCAGTCATCACCGCGCCGAAGTGCGATTACACGGATTCCCGTCTGGGATTCGAGATCGATTTCGCCGAGCGACTGGCCCACGTACGCCGAGTCGTCGCTCACCTCACAACGGAGGAGCGTTTCGACGGCCTCCGGCAGCGCGGCTCGCATCGCCTCGGGGAGGCCGATCTCTTCGAGGACGATTTTGGCGATATCACCGGCCGCATCGCTGATCCGGTCGGTCGCGGTGACGATACCCAACACGGGCGCGAGCGCTTCGGCATCCGAGGGGCTTCGTGCGGCCATCAACAGCCCCATCTGGGCGCGAATCTCCAAGGTATCCATTTTGTGCTCCAGCCGGACGACTTCGGCTGCAAGCTCTGGGCTCCGATTGAGTACTGCCGAATACGAGAGATCGACCAGCAGCTCGGCGGTGTCTTTCATCTCGATGAGCACGTCTTTGACGTTCACCGGTTCGTACTCTATCGGTGTCGACAGTTCGTCGCTTTCGGAGACATCCATATCTCCTCTGAGCCATGCCGGATACAAAAGGGTTCACCGATTGAGGAACTGATTTACTCGTCGGTCGACCAATCAGGGTATGAGCGTTCGCGAGGAGTTCGACAGCTGGGCGACCAGCGGCCGGGACAAAGGAATGGAAGACCGTCACTGGAATACCGCCAAACACGCACTGGCACGGATGCCACTCGAAGCCGGCGACACCGTCGTCGACCTCGGCTGTGGCAGCGGCTATGCGCTTCGGGCACTCCGCGAGACGGCCGACATCGGCCGCGGCGTCGGCCTTGACGGTGCTCCAGAGATGGCCCGCAACGCCGCCTCCTACACCGAAGACGGCGCGGTTGGGTTCACTGTCGGGGATTTCGACTCGCTCCCGTTCGCCACGAACAGCGTCGACCACGTGTTTTCGATGGAGGCGTTCTATTATGCGCCAGATCCAGTCCACACCCTCGAAGAGATCCGCCGGATTCTCCGGCCCGGCGGCACCTTCTTTTGTGCGGTCAACTACTACGAGGAAAACGAGGCGTCTCACGCCTGGCAGGACAACATCTCGATCGAAATGACGCGCTGGGACCGCAGCCAGTACCGCGAGGCGTTCCGGGAAGCCGGACTGTATGTCGCCGAACAGGACAATATCGCCGACGAAGAAATCGAGATCCCGCCAGCCGAGGCGTTTCCAACCGACAACTGGGAGACCCGCGAAGCGATGGTTGAGCGGTATCGGACCTGGGGAACGCTGCTGACGGTTGGCGTTTCGCCCTGATTCTCACGAGCAGTCTTCGTCGGCAGTGGGATACTCGACGGCCGACAACTCGTTGACTGCGGGCGCGTCGATCACCTCGCCGTCGACATCGAACCGCGAGCCGTGACAGGGACAGTCCCACGATCGCTCGGCGGAATTGAACGCGACGACACAGCCCATATGCGGGCAGATCGCCGATTGAGTGTGGAGCTCGCCGTCTCGATCTCGGTAGGCGGCGATTGGTTTTCGCTCGCGGCTGTAGATCGCCGCCTCATCCGGCTGCAGGTCGGTTGGCTTCGGCCGAGCGTGTTTCATCCAACCACTAATAAACTGTCCGGCCTCGTTTGCAGTCTCGGCGAGGAGTTTCGGAGCGGAGCTTTTGACTGTCACGCGTCGAGGGTCAAACGCCCGCTGCCAAGGGGTTTCTCGACCACGAACCATATCGCCAAGCTGGAGTCCGGCCGCGATTCCGTTCGACATCCCCCAGCCGCCAAACCCTGTTGCGATATATAAGTCGTCGGTCAGCGGACCACCATACCCGACGTACGGTAGTCCGTCGACGGAGGCAAAATCTTGGGTTGACCACCGGTAGACGATTTCGTCGATATCGAACGTCTCGCGGGCCTCTGATTCGAGACGACGGTAGCGTTCGGTGGTGTCGCCTCCTTGGCCCGTCTTGTGGTTCTGTCCGCCGATCAGCGTCAGCTCCCGGCCATCGAGACTCACCGTTCGTACTGAAAAATAGGGATCGTCGACGCGGTAGTACATCCCCTCCGGTTGGTCGCCAGCGATCTCGGCGGCCAGCACGTAGGACTGTTTCGGGTAGAGACGCGCGAACAGCCCGAGTCGGTCACGGATCGGGAACTGCGTGGCCACAATTACTTCGTCGGCCTCAACGGTAGCGGTGCTTGACGGCTCTTGGGCGGTTTCGGTCCTGACCCGGTAGCGATCTCCGTTCGAGATCCTGGTGACGGCGGTCCCTTCGTACAGCTGGCCGCCTGCCGCATCGAACTTTTCGGCAACCGCCAACAGATACGCTCGCGGATCGAACTGGGCTTGGTCGTCGAATCTGAGGCTGGCCGTGGCGGTTGCCGAAAACGGAATCTCGTCTTCGGCGGTGGCCGATATCCCAGCCTCCCAAGCGGCCTCGCGTTCGGCCCGCAGTGCCGACCGACGGTCGCTTTTTTCCGTGTAGATAATCGCAGGCTTTCGTTCGAACTCACAGTCGACGTTCCACTGCGTTACTCGGCTGGCGACGTGTTCGATCGCGGCTTGGTTAGCCGCCGCATACTTATAAGCGGTCTCCGAGCCGTGTTTCGACTGGAGCGTCCTGTACTTCAGCCCGTGCTGGGTCGTCAGCTTGGCCGTCGAGTGGCCGGTTGTGCCCGTGACGATCCGGTTGCGTTCAAGCACGGCCACCGAATAGCCCGCCGCAGCCACCTGCATTGCGGCTGTGAGACCGACGATTCCGCCGCCGCAGACGGCGACGTCGACGCTGATCGAATCGTCAAGCGGTGGATACTCGGTTTCGGGATTCGTCGCCAGCCAGATCGAGACTGGCTCGCCGGGACCTGTTGATTCTGTGGACTCGTGGTCGTGGGGTGTCGAATGCGCAGTCATGAGAGGATACTGGACGCCCCATGACACAGCTCTCGACGACTGGCTGGCACACGACAACAGGGACGACACGACCAAAGTGTTCGGTCCGGCCTCGAATAACTCTCCTGTCCGGCAGCACCGACCATCCGACCGGCAAATATGACACTGAAACGTATCGAAGGGCGAACTGTTTTGTGGGCTGATTGCTGTGAACCTGTATGAGCCGTCGACTCTACGTGCTCGGCGGGGTGTTGGTGGCGATCGCCGCGCTGGCGACCGTGATCCTTTTCGAGGTGTTGGGAACGGTGTTTTTCGCACTCACCGTCGCGTATCTGTTAGTTCCGCTCCATCGTCGACTTCAGAACCGCGGCTATTCGCGCTTGGCGTCGACGGTTGTGGTGACGACCCTCGCGCTTTCGGGTGTGCTCGCGTTGTTTGGCCCCGTGGCGTATCTCCTCGTTATTCGAATCTCGGATATCTCGGTGCTGCTGTCGACGCTCCCGGAGGCAATAACGGTCGAGGCTGCCGGATTTACCTACGAACTGGTGGTCGCTGATCTGTTAGCAATCGTTATACAGGAGCTGTCGGCGGTGGGACGAGCGATTGCGGCTTCGCTTCCCGTATTGGCCATCAAACTCGCCCTGTTCGTGCTGTTAGTCTTTTCGCTGCTGCAGAACCAGCGAGATATTCGGACCGCCACTATCGCCGTCGTCCCGCCGGACTACCGCGATATCGCACAAGCACTCCACACCCGCGCCACCGAGACCCTGTTTGCGCTGTACGTCCTACAGGCCGCAACCGCACTGGCGACGTTTCTGCTCGCAGTCCCTGTGTTCGTGTTGTTCGGCTACAGCTCTCCGATTGTACTGGCAACTGTCGCCGGCATCCTCCAATTCGTTCCGGTTGCTGGGCCGAGTCTGCTTATTCTCGCGCTTGTGGGGGGCAACCTGTTTGTCGGTGACCTCGCCGGGGCGATTCTGATCGGGATCGTTGGCGGTACGCTGATCGTCGCACTCCCCGATACGGTGATTCGTCCACGCCTCGCCAGTAAGACAGCCGATATCTCCAGTAGCCTCTACTTTATCGGCTTCGTCGGCGGGCTGTTGAGCCTTGGTGCGCTCGGTATCATCGTCGGCCCGTTAGTGGTCGCGCTGTTGGTCGAGGCTGCCTCACTCGTCGCCGCAGAGTTCGAATCCGAACCGCCCGCAGGGCCACCTGTTTCAGCG
>PWFE01000001.1 GCA_003554115.1 Haloferacaceae archaeon
CGTGGCCAATGATGGCCAAGTTCTGGTGCGGTTTCTCACTCATGGTAAGTAACGCGCTAAGGCGCTCTGTGGGGATTCTTTTGACTGATTGCCGTAAAACCATTTCGATACGTCTCCCCGACAACCCTTGCGCCGTCTTGCGGTTTGTGCGAGCAAGTCACACACATCCCGCCAGTATCCCGCCGGCGCAGGTCGACTGCAGCCTACGGTCCCACTTTTATGCCTCCGTGAATGAACCATCTGTAATGATGTTAGGTCTCCACCGTGGTCGTCCGGTAGCCCTCTGCTGTTGTCTGTTCTTGCTGGTGCTCGCCGGCGGAGTGATTGCAGCCGGCGCATCTACTGTCGGGGGCTCGGCTCCCGCCGACACCGGTCTCACTGCTGACTCTGTGGTTGCCCAGCAGGACGACATCGAAACCGACCGTATCCGGATCGATATTGCCCTCGACGAAGACGGCTCGGCGGACTGGACAATCGAGTTCTGGAGTAGCCTCGATGATGACGACAGCACCGCGGCGTTCGACTCATTAGCCGATGACATCGCCGCCGACCCCGACAGCTATACGGCCGACTTTGCCGACCGAATCGATGACACTGTCGAGACCGCCAGCCAGTCGACCGACCGCGAGATGTCGACCGGTGCGTTCAGCATTGAGACTGACCGCCAGTCGCTCGGCCAAGAGTACGGTATCGTCCGCTATGACTTCGAGTGGACTGGCTTCGCCCAAGTCGAGGATGACACCCTGCAGGCTGGCGACGCTATCGATGGCCTCTTTCTCGACGATGGCAGCCGCCTACTGGTCAGTTGGCCCGACGCCTACGAACTGCAGTCAGTGACGCCACAACCGGATGATGAACGCGACAATGCGGTGCTCTGGCGTGGCGATTCCACCGAGTTCCTCGCGGGAGAGCCACGACTCACTGTCTCGCAGCCGACACTTGGCGTGGGCTCAGGCACGTTGGCACTCTCGCTGGTCGCGCTGGCCGTCCTTCTTGGCGGTGCTGGCTGGCTACTCCGTCGTCGCTCAACCATTGAGACCGATGCTGCTGAGCCGACACCCACCAGCAACTCGATACAGGAGTCGACCGATCCAGCCAGCGAGGCCGACGAGGCCACACCGACACACACAGCGCAGTCGGATGACGAAGAGACAACAGATGAGTCGACGACTGAGGCCGAACCCGACCCAGAGCTACTCAGCAACGAAGAGCAGGTACTGCAGTTGCTTGATGCCAACGGCGGTCGGATGAAACAACAAACCGTTGTCGGTGAGCTCGGCTGGACCGACGCCAAAACAAGCAAGGTCGTCAGCAAACTCCGCGATCAAGATGAGATCGAATCGTTCCGGATCGGCCGCGAGAACGTCCTGCGGGTGATTGACGAGGACAACGAGGATACGAGTTTATGAGTTGGGTTTCCATTCCTTTCCGACAACTGCACAGAACAACCGCTGGTCGCCTCGAAAACCAGGTCAATCCGGCGCAACTATCCGAAATCCGTCGACACCATCGACTGTATATATTCGGTTGGCTGCCAAATGGAGAACTAACATGAAACGAGTTGGAACTGTCCTGATCTCGATGGCAGTCGTTGCCGCGCTGTTGGCGATCCCGCTTGGCGTCAGCGCAGCGACCAGCGACCACACTGAGTCGACCACCGCCGGCGAACAGCTCGGCGGCGTCATTGGCGTCCAAGGTGCGGCAGTCGACGGTGAGCTTGCTGACCGTACGTTTGGCCAGCAGCTGGACAACGCCGACAGCGACGAAGCCAGAGCCGAGTTGATCGCCGAGCGCCTCAACGAGACCGCCCAACAGAACGAAAACCGCGAAGCCAGACTTGCAGCGTTAGAGGCACAACGTGAGGAAGGTGAGATTAGTGAGGGCCGCTACAACGCCCAGGTGGCCATGCTTGAGGCAGAACGGGCCAACACCGAGCGACAGACCGACAGAGCCGGTGAGGCCGCCCGTGGGCTGCCTGAGGATGTGCTCGCCGACCGCGGCGCCGACGTCGACCGAATCGACGAGATACGAACGAACGCCAGCCGGCTCGGTGGTCCCGAAACCAGCGACCGCGCTCGTGAGATCGCTGGTGAAAACGTGAGCCAACCGATTGCAGACGACCGTGGTGAGCGCCCCGGTGCCGAACAGTCGACGGCTGACCGAGAGCAGAGTGATCAAGACCGTCAAAATCGAACTGACGACACTCGACAGGGTGGCTCAGCTGATCAAAGTAGTCCCGACGAGCGCACAACTGACCAGCGTGGAAATAACAGCAGTGAATCCCAGAACGACGATCGTGGAACCGCTGACAATCGGCCCTCCTAATTTGTGGTCCGGATAGCCCGTCGAATCGGCGGTGCTACCGCTTTGTCATATAAATAATATAAAAGTAATCGTAGACTACTCCAACAACCGGAGCGAGGATTACTCGACCAGTCGACTCACATCCGACAGTACTGCGGTCGCCGTCTCAGGGCCACCCGCGCCGCGGCCGCTAATGTTGAGTCGACCGGCGTGCGTGGTCTCCAACTGGACGATGTTCAGCGTTCCCGTCACTGACAACGGCCCGTCATCAGGGACGAGCCGGGGAGCAACGCTGACGCCCTCCGGGGTTGATTCACCGATGAGTCGAATCGTCCGGCCGTCCTCGGCAGCGAGTTCAAGCGCAGTGCCCGGGATATCGGTGATGCCGTCGACAGCCGCATCTTCCAGCGTGAACTCCGTCTCACCGTCCGCAAGAACGTTCGAGAGGATGACGAATTTGAGTGCGGCATCGATTCCCTCGACGTCAAAGGTAGGATCAGCCTCGGCAACGCCGAGGTCTTGGGCCTCAGCGAGGACGTGCTCGTAATCGAGTCCTTCGGCGGCCATCCGCGAGAGAATGAAGTTCGCCGTGCCGTTGAGCACACCGCGGGCGGCGGTGATGTGGGTCGCACCGAAATCTTCGATGGTCGACAGAATCGGAATCGCCCCGCCAACGGTGGCCTCGAATCTGATCGTCCCCTCGCTTTCGGCCTCAAGTGCTCGAAGCTCGCCGTAGCGTTCGGCGACCGGCCCCTTGTTTGCGAGCACAACGTGTTTGTCCCGCTGGAGGCCCTGTTTAACGTGTGAGAAGCCGGGTTCGGCATCACCCAGCGTCGTCGGTGTGGCCTCGACTAACACGTCGTAGGGGCTGCCTAACGCGTCGTCTGGGTCGTCATCGCCCACAACGCCTTCGTCGGCTTTTCGCTGAAGAACGGC
>PWFE01000017.1 GCA_003554115.1 Haloferacaceae archaeon
AACTGGACGCTCGTCGACAACGTAGGTTCGGCTCGGGCGTTCACTGTTGGAATCGAACCAAGCACACTCAATGGGACAACCGCTGCATCGAGCGACGATTCCTTCGGGATTCGGTTCAATAGCTCCTCAGAGGACGACGTAACACTCCACATCTACGATGACGACGACGCTGACGATCAGCTCGCCATCACTCGTGTTGAAGACGGGGATATCGAACAGCGATGTCGGATCGACTATGATGACTCACCTGTCGAGATCGATATCACCGGCGACCGGCTCTCGACTGATGAGTCGGTAGTCGACTGCTATCGCGGTCTGTGGCCCGACAACGACCCGGATACAATCGAGTTTATCAATATCGATCAAGAGGAGGGAACCGCCTCAGTGACCGTTGCTGAGGGGACCGGGTGGACAGCGGAAGTAACGGACACCGATGCCGTCTACTCTGCGACCGTCGACATCAGCTACCAGACCACGGATCTCAGCTTCGAGACGACAGCGCGAATCGCGCCGGGAGAGCCATGATGCGTCGACTTCGCGCGGACCGCCGGGCTGTCTCGGTAACCGTCGGCTACATTCTCATGTTAAGCGTCGCCGCGCTGCTGCTCGGCGTTGTACTAACTGGGGCGGGTGGGCTGATGGAGACCCAATCCCAGCAGGTGATTAGTGATGAACTAACCGTTGTCGGCAACCAGTTAGCCTCGAACATCCACGAGGCCGACCGGCTGGCGGTGGTCGGTGCGGCCGACGCCGAGTCGTCAGGTGACGAGCCGACCGTCGAGCTCACGGTGCGGCTTCCACAGCAGGTCGCCGGCACGGGGTATCTCGTCGAGATAGACCGCGAGACCATCGTCCTGTCGACATCGAACCCGGATGTCGAAGTAACTGTGAGGTATCCCGAGACCGACACCACGCTTGCGTCGACTGACCGCGTGGCCGGTGGCGACCTCCGGATCGTCTACGATGCGGATGACGACCAGCTGGAGGTTCGATCATGAGTCGACGCCGAGCGTTCGATAGCGACAACCGGGCAGTCAGCGAAACGCTGGGCTACATTCTCGTGTTTTCGATTATCGTGACGACGATTGCGACGGCGACTGTGTTCGGCTTCGGCGGACTCGAAAATCGGCAGGCTGCCGAACAGGTGACCAACGTCGAACGCGCCTTCGACGTGATGGCCGACAACTTCCGAGACATCAGCCGGTATGAAGACCCGAGCCGGGCGACCGAAATCCGGCTGGCCGACGGCACGATTGGGATGGGCGATCCGGTAACGATCACGGTTGGCCAATGGGATGGCGACGAGTTCGTCGACGGCGAACAACAGAACATCAGCTTCCAGCCGCTGGTCTTCCAGAGCGACGGCGGCGACGTCATCTACGAGTCGGGTGTCGTCTTCCGAGGCTCGGGGTCGGATTCGATTGCTCGCTCGCCGCTGCCGTTCGTCGTCGGCGAGGAGACGGCGCTGGTTCCTGTTACGGCCACCTCGCTCGGCTCCTCGCCGACTGCTGTCGGTGGCGACCGAACCGCGCTCGTCGTCGGCGAGCGTCGACCCACGACACGGACGCTGGCGAACCGAACCGTTGAGGCCGACGGAGAGACCCTTGCCGTCCAGATCGACTCGCCGAGAGCCGACGGCTGGGAGCGACAGTTTGAGGCTGAAGGCTACGAAATCCTCGAGTCGACTGATGAGTCAGTTACTGCCAGACTCGAAGTTGAGACGGTCAGACTGCCAGTGACGAACATCAACATCCGGTTCGACTGAGCTTATCGGACGTTTTTGAACTCGAAGCGTGCGCCGCCATCGAAGCTGTCGGTCAGACAGATCTCCCAGCCGTGGGCCTCGGCGATCCGTTTGACAATCGGCAGCCCGAAGCCTGTTCCCTTGGGGTTCGTCGACTCACCGGGTTCGAACACCTGTTCGCGTTTTGCTTCCGGCACGCCGGGGCCGTCGTCCTCGATATAAAAGCCGAACGTGCCGTCGCTTTCGACGCGAGTTGAGGTAAACATCTCGTTGAGTTGGCCGACCCGGATCGTCACCGGCGTATCGCTGTGTTCGACCGCGTTGCGGACGAGGTTCTCGAACAGCTGGTAGAGCCGATTCCGGTCGGCCTGCGGGCTGAAGCTATCGACCAGTCTAATCTCCGAATCACCGATGTCGACGATATCAGCACAGTGGTCGACCACCGATTCGATATCGACGGGATCGATTTCATCGGTGTCGACAGTCTGGCCCTGTCGAGCCAAGGTGAGCGTGTCTTCGATGATCGCTTCCATGCGATCGAGCGCACGGTCGATAGCCGCAATGCTATCAGAGTTACACTCTTCGTCGACGATGCCGATGCGGCCCTGGGCGATGTTGAGCGGATTGCGGAGGTCGTGTGAGACAACCCCGGTGAACTCTTCGAGCCGGTCGATCTGTCGTCTGAGCTCCTGTTCGTAGTTGTGACGGTCGATTTCATAGCCGACCCACTGGGCCAGCGTTTTGACCGTGAGTTCGTCGTCTTCGACGCTGGTTTTGTGCTGTGGCTGTTCGCTCGCAAAACAGAGACTGCCGTAGGTCTCACCGTCGACGATGATCGGCGCACCGACATAACACCGCAACCCGGTTCGGTCGAACGCCGTCGAGTCGGCCCAGCGGTCGTTGCTTACGGTGTCGCTGATCGCCAGTGGCTCGGCCGCAGTGATCGTCTCGTGGCAGAATGTGATATCAAGCGGAATGGTCCGGTCGACCTGGATGAGGTCGTGGTCACCGACTGCTGCGATGATCTCCAAGGAGTTGTCGGTGAGGTTCGTGATGTAGCCGATCGGATACCCCAACTCCTCGGTGCCGATACTCAACACGCGGTCGAACTTTTCGTCGACGGTGAGATCAGTATCGTGGAGAATCGAGTAAAGCTCGGAGATAACGGCTGTCGTCTCTGTGAGCTGTGTCCGGGCGATCCGACCACGTTCTTGTCTGATTGCGTTGGCGATCCGGTTGGCCAACACCTCGTACTGTTCGTGTGTCGAGCCTTTTCTGACGTAATCGGTCGCACCGGCCTCGATCGCCGCTTCGACGGTGCCGGCCGACCCTTTGTTCGTAAACAAAATAAACGGCGTGTGGGGGTCTTCGGCCCGTATCTCCCGGAGAAATTCGATGCCGGTTCGTTCGGGCATCTGCTGATCGCAGACGATGCAGTCGACCGTGTGGTCGGCAAGCAGCGCTCTGGCTCTG
>PWFE01000101.1 GCA_003554115.1 Haloferacaceae archaeon
GAGACGTACACCTACTGTCCGAACTGCGGGGCCATCGCCTGCACCAGCCACATCAAAACGGAGCGGCTGGAAGGCGAGCCGGTCTGTACGGGGTGTGCGGTGACGGAACGGTTCGCGCTGAAGACGAAGTACTTCTACGACGAGGAGAATCTCGAAGCGTTCCGCGAGGAGTACGCCGCGATGCCGCTTCACGAGAAGGCGATGGAGAACAAGTGGCTGGCCGGGGGAAGCGTTGTCGCGACGCTGCTGGTCGTCGTCGGACTACTCGCCGCCGTTGGTGCGATGTAGTATTGTTTTGATTATTTGAATAAAAACCACTATCGATTTCGTGGTCTGGTTCTAAACGGCCATATGGAATACGAAGTTGGGAGTGACGAATCGGTGAGTACAGCTGTTGTCCGTGCCGTAAGTGCTGTCGATGGACGGAAACCCAGTTCGCTTCCACCGCTAACGCGTGTTCTCGATCCGGACGCGCTTGATGCACTCTTTGACTCACACGCTAACGGTGAACCGCGAGCTGGTGGCCGACTCTCGTTCATATATAGCCGCTGCCGTATCACCCTCGACAACGGCGAGTTTCTCACCATTCAGCCCCTCAAAAACCACCCACGGGCTACCAGCGATCGAGAGTCCAGCTGTATTGACCGGCGATGAAGTGGACTACTGCTGTGGTTCGTTACGTGTAACTACTATTGAGGGTCACGAGCGGGAATCAGTCCTTGGGCCATGAGCCGCCGGGCGATCACGACGAGGCCATTACCGAACCCCTCCCCGAAGATAGCTTGCTCTTCCTTCGTGTCGGGCATGATTGAACTCACTAAGATCGTTGAGCGGTCGATCAAGAGGAGTCGCCCGATTGCCGTGTCATCTTCTTCCGTGTATTCGCCGTGTAACCATTCCAGTCCGGAGACGAACGTTGTTGCGTCCGGCACAGCCGCTTGCACTTGGTCTTGGAGTGGTTCGGTCAATGTTCCAATAATCAAATCGATTCCGTCATCGACTTCGTTGAGGGTCTCGACGAGATCCTCAGTCAAGAGTGATTCGTCGCCGATCACGAGTACGATTTCGTTTGTGGCTTTCTCGATGAGCTGATCCGTCCTGTTTTCGATAGCGTCCTGTCCGGCCATCGCCCAAATCTGCTGGACGGGGGATTCATCACCCTCGTCGACGACGTCGACTGTATCGAGGGCGTCGTGCAGCCGTTCGACGCGCTCCTCGTACTGATCGCGGAGCGTTTCGGTCGCCTCCTCGAGTGGGACCGCGCGAAATTGCTGTGGGCTCGAATGTTGGATTTCAACTAGCCCTTGGGCCTCAAGGACTCGGATCGCATCGTATACCCGCGTCCGAGGGACCTCAGTGAGTTCACTCAGTTTCTTTGCAGTCCCCGTATTGAGACGTGATAATCCAACGAAGCATCTGGCCTCGTATTCTTTCAAGCCGAGTTGCTGGAGTACCTCGATCGCTTCTTCCACGTTTTCTGGTGTATCCATGTGTCCCAACCTCCCGGGGACTCCCGGGACTTTCCTGCAGATTGCCTCCCGGGACGGATAGGTATTGTCACTCCCGATATGACGGGGAGTATCGACCCGAACAGTAATCTTTGGGCTCAGCTATGTAACCTGCAATTGAGTGGTGACTGGCAAATCTATTTGTAATTCTTTGAGTGACTACAAGATTGTAAGCTCTTTACGGTACTCTAACCCGGCGGAATAGCGAGTTAAGAAAATAACTCGTTTAATCACAAAAGAGATAATGGGATGGGGCACATTCACACTTGCACGCAGGCCAGTTCTGTGTCCCAACCACCGTACTGCTGCGTGCAAGCCCGGCCGCGCCCTCGCGGAGTGGCTGGGCTCATACTTCCGGAAGTCAGCCAGACCGATGAACGATGATCCAACTGAAGACCCTCAGTCCGCCGCCATCGAGCAGCTCGAACGATTCGGGTTGAGTGCGTACGGTGCGCGGACGTTCGTGGCACTTGCGAGTCTGGGGACGGGGACGGCCAGGGACGTGAGTCAGGTGTCAGAGGTGCCACGTACTCGGGTCTATGATGCGATCGACGAACTACACGAACGGGGCCTCGTCGACGTTCAGCAATCGTCGCCCAAGCAGTTCTGGGCGATCTCGGCCGAAACCGCGAGCCGATCGTTCGAACACGAACTCCAGCACCGCACGGAGGTCCTGCGGACGGCGCTGAGTGAACTCGAACCCGTCGAACGACGAGCCGAACAACGAGGCGTCTGGACGGTCGATGGCCAGTCAGCAGTCACCGAGCGAGTCAGGGAGTTCTTCGCGAGCGCAGAGGAAGAAATCGTCTACATGACTGTCGAGGACCTCCTCACCGACGACCTGATCGATGAGTTGAGTAAGGCCGCAGAGCGCGGTGTCTCCATCAAGCTTGGCGGCGTTTCAGCAGATGTTCAAGAGCGTATCCAGGACGACATCCCCGGTGCGACGATGTTCGAATCGCTATGGGTCTGGTCGGATACGTCGGCAGGACGACTCATGATGATTGACGGACGAAAAACGCTCGTGAGTGCACTCGTCAACGGCACAGACGCATCTCCATCTGACCCACGATCGGAAACCGCCATCTGGGGCGAGGGTGACACGAATAGTCTCGTTGTCGTGCTGAAGGCGATTTTCACATGGCGACTAGACTCAGAGAACCCGTACTAATGGAAAACCAACGAATACTCACCGAATGAAATGTTCACATGAATCACGTGTCCTCTCAGACCGAACCATCTGTTGGTGGTATCAAATATGACTAAGTCGAATCCATCTCCTGATACAGATAATACGATTCAGACCGAATTTGACTGGGACTCAGTAGCACCAAGTACTGCCGTTATCGAGACGGTATCCATCGCATCGAACATGGATCCGTCTACAATCGAGCCCCTGTACGGATCCGTCGACCCGGACGCCTTAGACACACTCATTCGATCAAATGGGACACGCTCTGCTGATAACGCCACCACCGTCTCATTCACGTTCGTAGAGTATGAGGTGAGAGTTCGGAGTAACGGCACTGTCGCCGTTCGCCCTATCGAAGAAGATGGGTGATACTGCGTCGTCGGTGCAGGGACTAGATGAATCACCGTCTCAGCCGATACTCAACGGCCGACTGACAGGGTACGCTGGAGAATTATGAATCAGGAGATGTCTGGACCACTTCCGTGGGAAGGGCATCTAATACGGTCTCGATCTGTTCGTCGGACTGGTATCGAACGATATTGCTTTCTTGATCGTACTGGATGATCCCGTGCTCGTCTAACTTGGGCAAATGATTGTGGATCAGCTGGATCGAGAGTTGATCTCGGTCAGTACGCTCTTCGGTCATAGGAGCCGATCCACCGTCGTGTAGCTGCTCAACGAGATCCTCTACTGTTGCCTTTCCAGTGGTCTCGTCTCGTAATTGGTGAATGATTCTTCGGCGCTGTCTATCCGAGATGAGCTCAAGATATGTATCGAGATGAGTGGCACCCATAATACCATATAATACTGGGCTGGCCTCATGAAGCGGTGACATTATCACACTCACCGTATTTTTAATTAACCGAGTAACATAGCTACGATTCTAGCGCTACGCTCTTCTATACCGTCTCTGCTAGCAGATCCTTACGGGCGTTCTCCAGCGGGCCGTGGAACTGCCAGCTAGCCCGCTCGAAGGCCTCGTCGGTCGGCCCATCCCACCGGGGGAACGCGGAGTGACCGCTCACTTTGACTGTCCACTCGGTCGGCTCGTCGAACGGGTTCTCCGTCGGGAGTTCCACGACGTAGAGGTATTCCTCGTCGCCGTGGATGCCATCGGCCGGATTCTCGACGCCGTGGCCCAGCAGGAACAGCGGCTGGTCGAGATGCTCCATATTGGACGGCTCGAGGAGATCCGCTGGCTGAGCCGCGTCGATCGTTCGCTCTGGGTCGCCATCCAGATAGAGGTCGACCGTCGAGAGCTTATCGAGGAACACGAAGGTCGCCGCCGTGTAGCCCGGTCCGCGCTCGGCACGGGTCGCATCGAGCAGCTCTTTCAGCTGTGTGAGATCTCGGAGGACGCTTGCTGGATACCCATCTGAATGCCGGTACACCTGTGCGACGCGGACGTCATCAGTTGGGTCGCCGTCCTGGTCGACTCGTTGAACGAATCGGAGTTGACTCCGTGTCGACATCGATACTCTCCGGCGCGTGTGCGCCGGCGCCCCTCGCCGGCGCAAAAACAACTTCTTCCGTTCACTCAGACGGTGGAAGTGGTTGAATCGGGAGCTGTTCGAGTTGTCTGTGACAGCCCGCACAGACCGTCAGTAAATTC
This sequence comes from Haloferacaceae archaeon, assembly GCA_003554115.1. The sequence goes on from PWFE01000101.1 coordinate 4,313, forward strand.
TGCTGTACGTCGGCGTCTTCGAGTTCTTGACCGGACGCTTCGGCGAACTCTGACCGCGGGATTCGATGATGGACGTGGAGATCCATTCCGTGTTCGTCCTGATGCCGTTCGCGAGCCATCCCACACCAAACGCACTGTTCGTCGTCCCGGCGGATGATTTCTTCGCGCTTGATGTGCCAATTCTCGCCGAACCGTTGCGTGGGACGGAGGGTCTTTCGCAGGAGGTACTCCTCCAGTACTTGTTGATCAGTCGCTCGGAGTGCCGCTTCCCACGATGAGAAGATTCGCAGGATTGGAACAGGCGAACAGGATCCATGTTTCCGAACGTCTGTTGTCGTTGGTGGACGCCCCAACCGCTTGTAGAGGGTCCGTAGCTCCTTACAGGCTCCTCCTCGGTGAAGGGATCCGGTTGGTTTAGGGAGGCTCCAACCGATTGAAGCGCAGCATTCCACGACCCAAACCTCCGCCTGTAGGGTTCGGGGCTGTATTCCCCATACCCGATCATATCCCGCTTGCGAGGGGTTCGATCCAGCTCATCCATGAGCCGTTTGAGTTCCGTCTGAAGCTCAGTTCGAGACAGCGCATCCGGCTGGTTTGAGTCATATCCCGCGGCTTCCAGCGCATCGTTCCAGCTACCGAACTCCGATAGGTACACCCAGCTACTGAACGTCCCTTCTTCATCCATTTCAGCAGCGGTCGGCGACGAACCAAGTCGGCTCCCGAGACGCCGTAACTCGGATAGGAGATCGTGACGGTCCAGTTTCCACTGTATTGTAGGCTGATGATCCGCTTTCCGTAAAGCTTCGTTCCAGCTGCCGAATCGATTCTGATACGTCGTTACGCTGTACTTCCCCTGCTGCTCCATATCCCGCTGGCGCGGTGTCCTATCCAGATTTTCGGCTAGTCGATTAAGTTCCTCCAGTAGCTCTCGGTCTTCAATATTCGCTGTGCTACTGTGCTCCGGTTCCAGCCCTGCTTCCTCTACAGCGTTGTTCCAGCTCTCGAACCGGTCTTGATACGTCGTCCGCGAGTAGGAGCTCAATTCGTCTATTTCACGGAGTGAGGGCGGCCGACCGAGTTGATCCGCTATGGATTGTAGTTCCTTAATGAGTTTCTCAGCAGGAATACGATTCGGACTCATGTTCTCACCGGTGGCTTCGCCAATCGCGGACGGATTTACCCATCTTGGTATATGAAATTCAGCACCCAAACTGGATCGCCGGTACCTCTCACCGGCGCAGAAACAACATCACGAGTTGGCGATACTCGAACTTCGCTACGCCAGGTGCGACACCTCTGATGGTTCTTCGACGTCGTCAAACTCACCGCGCTCGACAGGCTCCCAATCCTCTCCTGGCTCTGGACTCCACCAGTCGACCTCGTAGGCGCCCGGTGCGCCGAGGATCTTCCCCCTTGCCGACCCATCAGGCAGGTCGCGACGCAGTTTGTCGTCGACGTGGAGGTTCCAGGTCGTGGTAGAATCGAAGCAGGCGAGCACGGCCTCCTCGTAGCCGCGCGTCTCTCGGGAATCCTGGAGTTCGACTTGGGTGTTGCAGTTCTTGCAGAACACCCCCTCGAAGGGGATGTGAGTGAAGACCTCCTGCCCGCAGACGGGACACCAGAGGAACTCGAACAGTGCCTCACTGTGTCGGTCAAGTACTTCGAGACTCATTGGTTGACTCACCCGGTCGTCCCGGGCCACCACCTCGTGCCCGGCCGAAAAACAGCGCCCACCGCTCACTCACTCACCGTTCGGGGCCGTAGACGATGCGTGAGGGGGCTTCGTATCCACAGTCGGGGCAGTCGTACCACCGCTGGACTTTCGCCCCGTCTGCTGCCTTCTCGCCGACGCGAACGTCGCTGTTCGGACACTCGGGACAACTCAGTTCGGGCGCTGGCCGTTTCCGGAGCTTGTCACGGAACGCTTTCGCGTCCTTCGTCTCATACCCCCGCGACCACACTGGGTAGCCGTCGACGAGGATTACGCCACGCCACTTGTAGCGGTACGAATCCGGTGCTCGGTGTAAGACCGCCCGATCGCCGGTCTCGGTGTTCCGATACGCGAGTGTCGGCGAGCGGCTCTCACGCTTCCAATTTGTGATCCGGGACATCTGTTAGAAGTGGACGTCGGCGAGCACGATCCAGAGCTCCTCGCTCTCCTCTAGCACTCGATCCAGCTGCTCACGGTGACGGATCCCGTTCGCATATTCGTTGTACAGGAAGATCGTTGGCCCGTCGTAGGCGCCGACCTGGTGGAACGCGTGCCGAGCGAGATCTTCGTCGTGCATGATCTCCTCGTCGGAGAGTTCCTCGATTGCCTCCTTCACCCGATCGAGATTCCGCTCGAACTCCTCCTTCGTCGCCTCCCAGCCACGCTCGAGGAGATCCTGGCCGTCATCGGAGTCGACAGGAGCCGCCGTCGGGAGCTCACCCCATCGCGCCTTCCCCGCAACGGACGTGTCCTCATCATCAAAACAGACGTAGTAGTCGAAGACGGCGCCGGTGTGTGGGTCCGCGCCGACCAGGCGGTCGAACACCACCTTTCCGGTGGCCAGCGCGTCGTCGTGCGTCGATGCCTCTACCAGTGCGTGTATCACCATATGCATCTCGAACACCTCGAAACGCCGACGCACCGGGTGTCGTTTCTCGATCCTGCTGCGCCGGCACCCATCGCCGGCGCTCGAAAAACGCTCCTCGTGACGGCGGATTCTCAGGGTTCGTCCGCTCGTTCGACGGTGATGGTCAGGTCGCCCGACGCGTAATCTGCCTCGAAGTCGACCGCGAACGCGTCCGCCTCGTAGGCGGCGTGGTACGCACGGTGCCGTTCGAGCGAGCCAGTCGCCTTGAAGTGGAAGAACGCGGCCGCCGTGTAGGGCTTGCTCTGTGTTTCGACCTGCGACTCGACGGATGCGGGGAGCGCGATTTGGGGCGTCTCCGTGTCGATACTCGCAGCGAACTCCTTCGCTTCCTCGACGGTTGCTTGCGAATGTGCCGGTGTCTCGCCGGTGAGCACGTTCACCGGGGTTTCCGTCTCTTCGGTGAATAGGACGTCTTCGAAGGTGTGTGTTCCGAGGATCGCCTCGGGACCCCACTCGCAGTCATGGAATGGGTCGTCGTCAGAGGTCATTGAATCACGAGCCTACAGCGGGGCTCACCCATTCTGGCCCCCAAAAAACAGCAGCTGCCACGAAGCAGATCGAAGTAGCCCTATTGAAATCCTCTGCCGATGGTAGGTTTCAGCAGCCGTGCTGAATAGAGGGCGCGAATGTAGCACGAGATTACTAGAGATTCAGCTAAGCTCGAATCACTCGATACAGACGACTCATAGAGCAGATTCAATTCAAATATTACTGATCCTTGAGGGTCAGTCTGCTGAATTCAGTCAATAGATGCCTTCCGAGCCAAACATCTGTGGAGACCCAAGCCAAATACTCAAGAAACGATGTTCTATTCCTCTTCTAGCAGTCTTTGCAGGCGGTCTCGTAGTGCATCCCGAACCGTTCTCGGCGATTGATCTGCGTCCCTAGCGATCAGAACTGTCTCATCCGACTGCTCAACGATCGCCTGTGGAATCGATCCATACAATGCCCGTGCTGCGAAGTTCTGACCGGTCGCACCCACACTAACCGTATCGTATTCATGTACTGTCTCCAAAAGTGATTCACGGACTGCATCGCTCACAACGACCCGTGACTCGTATTCCGATGCGTCAAGTCCAGCAGCTGTTGCAACTGATGTAATTGCGTCTTCACCGACAGCCGTCGGGCTTGGTGTCTCATCATCCGTTTCCTCGCTCTCAGCTCCTTCTTCCTCGGCTGGCGGCTGGACATTCAACAACGTTAACGAAGCATCCGCGAATGTCCGCGTCAGTTCGCCTGCTCGACGGACGGCGCTTGGCGCGTTCGGCCCCCGGCCCGCCAAAGCAACGATCCGTCCCGGCGCTCGGCTCGGATTCGTTACAAGCGTCACCTCACATGTTGCGCGCTCAATCACGGGATCGAGTGTACTCCCGAAGATCGCGTCACGCCGTCGCCGTTGGCCACTCCACCCCATCAAGACGTGATCCGCCTCTTCTTCCTCAACCACGGATAGGAGCGCCCGGCCAGCGTTCCGCCCAACCATTGCCCGCGTTCGAAGTGGGATGTCTAACGTCTCCGCCGTCCCGCGAGCACTATCAAGCAATTCCTGTTGTCGCTCGACGCGCTCCTCTTCGAGTTCGATTTGCTCGGGGGACATCTGTGGTGGAACCTCGATCACGTTGACAGCAACGAGTTCGGCTTTACCTTCATGCCCGTAGGCACTGGCTGCTGCATATCCCATCAGTGCTTGCTCCGTGGCAGGGTTCGCAATCGGGACAACCACTCGGTAAACATCGTCCTCGGGCGTCTCCGGCTCGCTTGGGGCGACCGCTTCACCGACGAGGGCCGTCGAAATCGCTTTCTCTCGGGAGTAGTACGCCCACCAGCCGATAGAGAGCAGGATGATTCCAAGGCCGATTGCCTGAACGACCGACAGAAGCGTGACGCCGCTCACTTCGATGAGTGAAGTGTCCCCCATCTGGACGAGGACAGCGACACAGCCAAGGAATCCTACGATCGGAATCGCGGGATACCCCCACGACGGAATCCGGAAGTCCGGCTCGTAGTCTTCAGGCTCGGCCCGACGGAGTACGATCACTGCAATATGAACCAACGCATACGTCACGAGGAACATAAACGCCGCCACGTCGGCAAGCGTAGCGATCGGAAGCGGACTGGCGATGAGCAATAGGATGACACCGCCGGTTGCGAGGATTGCGCGGTACGGCGTTCGATACTTACCATGGATCTGATTGAGCCACTCGGCGAGGATCTTGTCCCGCCCCATTGCGAAGTTGACGCGTGCCGCCGAGAGGATCGATGCGTTTGCTGATGAAATCGTAGCGAGAACTGCACCGATGATCATGACTACCCCGCCGATAACCGAAAACTGAACAGTGAAGCCAGCGACCGTGACTGCCCCTAGTGCTCCGGCGGTTGCCCGAGCAACGTCTGCGACAGGGACATCAGACGTAGCAAGTTCGGGCACCGGAAGGACGCCCGTACTGACGAGCATCACGAGGACGTACAGAAGCGTCGGTGTGACGACCGCCGCCACCATCGCCAACGGAAGATTTCGTCCGGGATTTTTGATCTCCTCCGCGCTGGTTGCGATCACTTCGAACCCGATGAACGTCACGAACACTGTCCCCGCAGTTACACCCACGGCTGCCCAGCCTTGGCCTGCAGTAAACGGTTGCAGTAGCCCGGTATCGATCTGGGGCAAGCCGATGAGGATGAATACGAGGATCAAGCCGACGAGCGCAATGACGATGTAGTTCTGGAACGATCCGGTTTCTTTGACCCCGCGGTAGTTGAGCAGAGTGAGCAACGCCGCCATCACCACTGCAGCAACCACCACTCCGATCGCAGTCGAGGGTTGATCGAGCAGATACTGGCCGAACCCGAGCATGTAGAACGCGGTTGCGAACATCAGCCCGGCCCACATCCCCCAGCCCACTATCGTACCAAAAAAGCTCCCGAGAGCGTGGTTGATGTAATAATAACTGCCACCGGCTCGCGGCATTCCCGTCGCCAACTCCGACAACGAGAGTGCCGCGAGCAGGGCAACGATACCGCCGATCGTGAACGAGACCATACTCGCCGGGCCCGCAGCCTCGGCAACGATGCCGGGGAGCACGAATATCCCCGCACCGATCATCGTCCCCAACCCGAGCGTGTAGGCTTCGAGGAAGCCGAGGTCACGTGCAAGTTCTTGTTCGCTCATGTGTTGATAGCAGGGCTATGAGTTGGATCGGTTCTCCAGACATCGTTCAATAGAGAAAATATTACTGAAGACGTAATTAGGTACATGTAGCTCCTTCTCATCAACATGGATATTAAATTATCGGTCCGACTCCAGAGACGCGTATAAAACCCACTACATCAATCAGGTGGTGAAGCGCCGGGTTTTTCCACAGGCAATAATAAGACCTTATATTTTTGATTAAGCAAAATCAGCGGGCTTATATCGCTTCACAAGAAGAATTTGGTGACGATGAGTACGATAGCACCGAAACGAGATGCGGACGCTCACGAGATCTGCCCGACATCCGCGGAGATGGAGGGTCGCCTGTGACCGATACGTTACTGCGCCGGGTGATCGTACCGGTTGCGAACGAAGCGGATACGATAGCCACGTGTGAGGAGTTACGTCCGCATCTCGACCACTCGGTGGAGTTGGTGAACCTGCTCTACGTGATCGAGCAGACAGAAGGGTACATGGACCCGACATCGCCGGATCAGCTGAGGGAGGAGGCGCGCAGCTGGTTCAGGATGGCAGAATCGATGCTGGATGTCGGACCCGCGTTTGAGACGGAACTGCGCGCCGGTACGAGTATCGTCGCCGAAATCGTCGCCAGCGCAACCGACCACGATGCCACCGCGATCGTCTTCAGGCCCCAACAGTCCTCGGGGCTGCTGTCCCAACTGTTCACGCGGGATCTGAAAGACCGGCTACTTACAGAGAGTCCGTGTCCGGTGATTGCACTCCCGGATACTAGCGGAGATGAACCAACAGAGGTGTCAAGCTAATGTATCTGATTATCGTTGGAGCTGGAAAGATCGGATCGAATCTCATCGACATGGCGACTGGGGAAGGAAACGATGTCGTCGTTATCGAACAAGACGAGGAGGTCGCAAACGAGATCTCCGGTACGTACGACTGTCTCGTGCTCAACGCCGACGCGACCGAGGGGGATATCCTCGAAGATGCCGGTATCGATCGTGCGGATGCGGTGATCAGTACGACGAACATCGATGCGGTGAACACGATGGTAATGTTGCTCGCCCGCGAGTATGACGTCCCGTCACTCGTTAGCGTGGTTCATGATCCGACTCACATTCCGATCTTCGAGAAGATCGGCGTCAACATCGTCGAGAACCCACAGCAACTAATTGCGGATTATCTGTATCACTCTGTTCGGTACCCCGGTATTGAGGACTTCATGACGCTCAGCGAGGAGTCGGAGTTCATCGAAATCAAGCCGATGGACGGCGCTCCGATCACCGAACAGCCTCTCTCAGAGGTCGCATCAGCAGGAGTCCTCCCTGAAGATGCGCTTGTAGCTGCGATCAAGCGCGACGAGGAGGTGTTGACCCCGGGCGGTGACACCGTTATCGCTCCGGGTGATCTCGTGACAGTGCTCGTGAACGAAGCATCCGCAGATACCGTTCTCTCGGCGTTCGGGCACGACTCGAACAACAGCTAGCCTCCGAGTATCATGAGTACACTCCCAACTGTTGGACGCGACGTGGGGCGGATACTGCAGGTTGTCTCGCTCATGCTCGTCGTCTCCATCGTCGTTGCTGGCCTCAACGGTGAGTTCTACGCGATTCCTGCGTTTGCCGTCTCGGCAGTGGTTATGGCGGGCATCGGGACGGGCTTGGCACGCTGGTTCAGCGACGCTCCATCACCCGGAAAAGTCGAAGCGATGATCACGGCCGCGAGCGCGTGGGGCGTGCTTGCCTTCCTTGGGTCGCTCCCGTTCCTCCTCATCGCGTGGACGATACATCTCGATCCGTATCCTGCGTGGGCAAATACGCCCGCGATACTTGATGACACGACGGCAGTGTTCCGTCACCCAACCAATGGAATCTTCGAGTCGATCAGTGGCTTCACTTCGACGGGGCTGACGATGGCCGTCGTTGAGGACGAACTCCCCCGGTCGCTGCACTGGTGGCGGTCCTTTACCGAATGGATCGGCGGTGTCGGTGTCATCGTGTTGACCGTCGCCATTCTCGCCCGCCCGGGCAGTGGATCGTTGACGCTGTTCGAGTCAGAAGCGCGCGAAAAGAAGAGCAAGGTCCTGCCGAGTGTCGTCTCCACAGTGACGGAGATCTGGAAGATCTACCTCGGACTGACGGTCGCATCGCTGCTTCTGCTCCTTTCGGCCGGCCCGGTCTGGGCGGCCGTGACTGGACAGGCGTCGTTCACCGCTGAACTCCTCGCCGTCTTGGGTGACGGCGATCCCGAGGTCGGGATGCCGCTTTGGCCAGCGATCAACCACGCGATGACTGGAATTGCGACTGGCGGGTTCTCGGTTCATGCTGCCTCAATCGGCGAATACGGCGCGATTATCCAGTACGCGGTCGTCCCGATCATGGTTGCAGGGAGTATCGCATTCCCGATTCATTACTTGATACTGAAAGGCGAGATTGAGAACTTCTACAAGGACCTCCAGACCCGATGGGTGTTCATCTGGTTCACCCTCGGGTCGCTCGCGTTGACTGCGGTTCTCCTCATCGGTGGCGACGCGTCGGGACAGTTCACTACCACTGAAGAGTACTTCAGGGCGGGGCTGTTCCAGTTCGTTTCAGCCACCTCGAACACCGGGTTTGGGACCGCCGCGATCGGTGGCGGAACTGAGCGAGCCATGTCCGCCGGGGCGACGTTTTTGATCTGTCTGGGGATGCTCACAGGTGCCGCAGCCGGATCGACTGTCGGTGGGCTCAAGTTGATCCGTGTTGCGACGTTATTGAAAGGGACTGTTTGGCAGATCCGTGGCGTCTTCGCTCCTGACAGCGCGATTCGCCAACTCACACTGGGGGATCGAACGCTCGACGAACAGCAGGCCGAACGAGAGTACACCGAAGCAACGGTCGTGTTCGTGCTCTGGATCGTCTTCCTCATCGTCGGTGTTACAGTCCTGTTGTGGGCGCTATCGCCGGAGCATCCCGTCGAGTACGTCATTTTCGACGTGATGAGCGCGCAGAGCAACGTCGGTCTCGATGCCGGCATCACCGGGCCGGATATGCCGGACGTGACGAAATGGATGTTGATCTTCAACATGTGGATCGGCCGCTTGGAGATCATCCCGGTTGCGGTCCTGATCGGAGCCGTCCTCAAGCGGTTCGACATGTACACGTAATCAAACAGGAGATACAATGACCGACACAGAACCGACCCCACCAAGCGTACTTCCGTCAGAAGCGGTCGAAGCAGTTAGACAGCTCGATGAATCCGAACTGCGGGCGGTGATCGATTTCGCACAGCAACGACACGAGGCTGTTCAGTCGGATATAACCGACAAGATTCGGGCCCGTCCCGAGGAAGAAATCGTTCGGATGGAACGAAAAGACGGATACACGGCCGTCGTCAAACGGCAACCGTGCGGGAGGAACTGTAGCAATTTCCCCCACGGGCCATTCATATACCACGTGTGGGAAGATCGAGGCGTAGGTGAGAAACCGGATCTTCGGTGGCGGTAGCTAGGCACCGTACATCGGGAGTGAGTCACCGGATTATGAGCCACTCCGAATCAACGAACGATGCGACCGACGCCGAATCGAAGTACGAGCGACTGCTCGGGCTCGTCGAATCGACCGAGTCGCTGTTGATCGTCTGTCACAACAATCCTGACCCCGACACGATCGGAAGCGCGGTCGGTATCGAACACATCTCGGAGTTCGCTGCGGTGCCCCGGACCGAGATTACGTACGGCGGGCAGATCTCCCACCAGCAGAACCGCGCTATGATAAACACGCTCGATATCGAACTCACACCCTTCGAGGACATCTCACTCGACGCGTTTGAGCGGATCGCGTTCGTCGATCACAGCGTCCCGGGGCGGAACAATCCGGCCCCGTCGGATACGCCCCCGGATATCGTTCTCGACCACCACTCCGGAGACGAACCTGCTGCAGAGTTCGTCGACCATCGTCCGGACGTCGGTGCGACTGCGACGCTCGTAACGGAGTACATCAGGGAGTTGCCGACCGAACTGACCGACCGGCTTGCGACAATCTTGCTGTTTGCTATCCACC
>PWFE01000037.1 GCA_003554115.1 Haloferacaceae archaeon
AAGTGTATCTGGAGTCGAACTACGACGAGCTGTCGGTGACGACCACCGACTGCGTCGAGGCCGCCACCGAGCGACTGCACGCCGAATCGTTCGACTGCATTGTGAGTGATCTGCGAATGCCGGTCATCAGCGGCTTGGATTTCCTCAAAGTCGTTCGCGGCGAGGATCCAACGGTACCGTTTCTGCTGTTCACGGGCCACGGCAGCGAGGCCGTCGCCAGCGAGGCCGTCGAACACGGCGTGACGGGCTACGTCGTCAAATCAGACGATCCGGGCCAGTTCGACGATCTCGCCCGACAGATCCAGACTGCGGTCGAGACCGTTCGCACCACCGAGTAGCCCCGTCTGAGCCGTTTGGCCACCGAACTGGCGGTCACCGATTAGTTAGTCGTCGACGTGGTCGCCGAGATCGGTGAACTCTTCGATGACGAGGACACCAATTGGCTCGTCGAGATCTTCGGCCCCGAAAACAACCATAATGTGTTCTTCGTCGGGGTCGGTCACCGCAACGCTGGTTTCGGCCTCCGTTGTCTCCTCAACCTCACTGTCGTCGTCCAACTCGATTGCGACGGTGTACTCGCCGGCCTCGGTGAGCACGTCGCCGTACGCCGCGCCCGAGTCGTCGTCGATCTCGTCGTCCTCGTCGTCATCAGGTTCGATGTCGAACGACTCATCGAGCACTGTCGACTCATTGGGGCCGGTGATCGTGATCGAACCAGAGAGTGGTTGGTCGGTTTCGTTGGACAGATTGACATCGTCGAGCGCGAGGCCGGCAATGAAATTCATCGCCCGCGTGCAGCCGGCCAAGCCAGCGGAGGCCACGGTCGTACCGGCGGCCAGCAGGCGACGTCGACTGAGCTGTCGGCACGCAGTGGTGGGCGAGGCGTCGCCGGCAGAGAGTGACTGTCGAGTCATACTGACTCCTGGTCGACACATTTCATAAAAAATCTCGGTGATATGCGGGACAACACGGTCGACTGAACTCACCGCGAGAGCCGCAGAATCGACAGCACCTCGAACGGATACGACTCCTGGGCGACTTCTGCCACCTCGAAGCCGGCGGTTTCGGCCAACTCGACGACGATATCATAGCCCGTCAGACTGCTTACGAGCAGATACACCTCACCGCCTGGCGCGAGCACGCGCCCCACGTCGTTTATAAAGGGTATGATGAGCCGTCGACCGTCTTCGCCACCCGAAAGGGCGTGTTCCATCCAGTCGTCCCACTCGTTTTCGGGATCGGTCGGCAGGTAGGGCGGGTTAAAAAGGACGGCGTCGAAAACGCCATCCGCAAACGGCGCAAGCAGATCGGCTCGAACCGCCTCAACGCCCCGCTGGCTGGCTTGCTGGGTGGCATGCGGGTTCAGATCGCTGCCGATCACGCGTGCGTTGGTGTGGTCTGCGACCTGCTCGGCGACCCACCCCGAGCCGGTGCCGACTTCGAGGACGACTTCAGGTTCGGCAAGCGAGTCGATGGCTGTCTGTGCGAGTAGCCCCGAATCTTCAGCGGGCTGATAGACGTGCGGTTCGAGTCCGCGCCGTTCGGCGAGCCGTCGTTGGGACTCCGAATCTGTATCAGTCATTGTCCCTCGGTTCGGTCGACTCACCGTTTTCAGTCGGCTCATCAGGAGTCGACTCGCCGTCGGCTCGCGCTGAAAGCTGCTGGCGAGGGCTGGCAACCTGAAAGCCACCGGTTTCGGCCCGTCCCGACAGCTCCTGTTGTGGGTACGGAATCTTGATGCCATGCGTGCCGAAGGCCTCTTTGATTGCTGCAATCATTGCGGTGCGGGCCTGCCATCGTTTTCGGGAACTCGGATTGTCGATCCAGCCGCGAATGCCCAACAGGACTGCCGACTCACCGAACTCCTTGGTGACTGCTTGGGGATGCGGGACGGTGAGCAGCCGGTCGACCTCGCTGACCGCCTCAACGGCAATCTCGCCCGCCTCGTCGGGGTCGGTTCGGTAATCAACGCCGACTTCGACTTCGAGGCGGAGTCGACCGCGCCGGGTGCGGTTGATGACGGGTTCGCTGCTGACCAAGTCGTTCGGCACGACCACATACTCGCCGTCGAACGATTGGATTCGGGTGTTGACGATGGTAATTTCGGTCACCGTTCCCTCGTCGTCGCCAATCGCCACCCAGTCGCCGACCTCGAACGGTTTCGAGAACATGAGGACAAAGCCGGCTAGGACGGCTCCGAGCGTCTGGCGGGCAGCCATCCCGATGATGATCCCCAGAAAGCCAGCCCCCACAAGCAGGCTGCCGATGTTGTCGGTAAACAGCCCGACAACGACCAGCAACGCAAAGGTGTAGATCGTCACCTGCATCACGCGGTGGAGAATCTCGCGTTCGTGTTCGCTGATTGCCTCCTGCTGGCCGGCGAGATCCTTGATTACGTGGCCGAGGAAATCCGACAGCGCGTACGCCCCGCCGAGGATGACAACCGACAACAGAATGTTGGCGAGTTGTGTGCCGAGTTCGGCCCCGTCGTAGGCAGCTAACAGTGGTTCGTCGAGATCCCAGACTGCAACGAGCGTCAACAGACCTGTAGCGAGCAGCATGACCAACACCGCCGAAATCGACAGCGCGAACTTCGAGCTGATCTCTCGGTCGGTCCGCCACCGGTTGACCAATAGTTTGGCACCCACCAGCCCGACGAGAATGACCACTGTCAACAGCAGCTGGTTGATGTTGCCAGCCAACCACCCAATTACGGCGGTGAGCAGTTCAGTCGCCATCGGTTGACTCCGAACCACGTGGGCTACTCACCACTCGCCTCCCGACCGTGGTCGGCCGCGACTGTTGCCAGCGCGGCGAACTCCGCGGGTGCGAGTTTGCCAGCCCGTCGACGGAGAATCTCCTCGTCGGCCGCCTCAACGACAGCGTCGGGATCCCCAAGCCCCGAAATGTGGGCGGTGTTGCGAATCCCGTTGCGAATCGTCTTGCGACGCTGGGTGAAAATCGCCTTGACGAAATCGAGGAAGAACTGCTCGTCGTCGACCTCGTAGTCCGGCGTTCGTGGGAGGAGCCGAACAATCGCACTCTGGACGGCGGGCTGGGGGTCGAAGGCGGTGTTGGGGACTGACTCGACGATCTCGCAGTCCGCATAGTGCTGGGCACTCACCGAGAGTCGACCGTACTCGTCGTCGCCCACGTTGGCAACCATTCGGTCGGCGAACTCCTGTTGGAACATGAG
>PWFE01000009.1 GCA_003554115.1 Haloferacaceae archaeon
ATCGATGATGCCCCGGATAGCGGTAGCCATCGAGTTTTAATTGGAGCAGGCAATACAGTTTCCCTGGATAGATCATTCGAAATCCACTCTTTATATAATGAGGGTCTGCTGCAGACCATTACTGGGCGGGCATTGACCATGACCGGAGGTGGATTGGAAAATCACGGAATTATTGAACTGGCTATTGACAGCAAACTGGATCTGAATATTGGTCTTTTCAATACTGAACGAATAGAGGTTGCCTGTGGAGGAGAGATTTCCCTAAGAGGGCCCCTGGTTAACAGCGGGGAAATTGTTATGGAGGGGCCCAAGGCCCGGGGAACAACTTTACTGCTCAAGGGTGATGTGCACCTGATTGGGGAAGGCACCATCGAGCTTACCGATCCCCGATTTGTCATTATTGACAGCCTGAATGGGGATCGCCTGGTCAATGAAGATAATTTAATTATGGGCAGCGGTGAAATAGGGTTTACCAACCTGGAGCTGACCAACCGGGGACAGATACAGGCGGATATGACCGGTTCAACTCTCACAGTACGGCCCGGAATGTCCTCCTATAATGATAATTTAATGCTGGCTACTGGAGGTGGAATTCTGCGTCTTTCCGGGAAAAATGGAGGTAATCTGCATAACACAGGGGGAATTATCCGGGCTGAGAAGGATTCCAGTGTAAAGCTGGCCAGGGATGTTATGATCACAGGGGGGCTTCTGGAAACAACTGGAACCGGCCGCTTCTTTACTCACCATAACCCCCGGGCTACCCTGGTGGACCTCACCTTACAGGGGAATTTCGATCTGGGTAGAGGAGCAACCATCACCTTAAAAGGAGCTATTGATAATCAGGGAGTAATCGATATCCCTGCGGAGGGAGGGATGCTCGCAACTCTATATCTGGCCGAAGATACGACCCTCACCGGTGGAGGTGATATAAAGCTGGGGACGGCTTTCTTTGGGCGAATTGACAGTCAGGAAGGCCGGCTTTTAATTAATGAAGATAATGTTATTCAGGGTTGTGGGGAAATCGGCTGGACGGATCTCCAATTTATTAATCAGGGACAGGTAGTTGCCAATAAAGGGGAGGAGGTTCTGACGGTTCGACCGGGGACTTCTGCTCCCATGGAAAATAGGGGTGTGATGCTCGCTGCTGAGGGTGGAATACTGCGCTTTTCCGGCAGAGAAGGTGGATCTCTGGATAACTCTGAGGGGATTATCAGGGCTGAGGAGGAAACCCGGGTAATGCTGGCCGAGGATATCATAATCACAGGGGGGCTTCTGGAAACAACCGGAACCGGCCGTTTTTATACTCACCTCAACCCCCGGGCTACCCTGGGGGACCTCACCTTACAGGGGAATTTCGATCTGGGCAGCGGAGCAACCATCAACTTAAAAGGAGCTATTGATAATCAGGGAGTAATCGATATCCCCGCTGAGGGAGGTATGCCTGCAGTTCTAAAACTGATTACAGATGTTATCCTGGAAGGTGGAGGGACAGTGCATCTGGATGATCAGTTTTTTGCGCGGATAACCGGCGAGGAAGAAATGTTGAAACTTACCATTGCTGATCAGACCATTTCCGGTGAAGGCCGTTTGGGTTATGGGAAACTTATAATAATTAATGAGGGAGTGATAAAAGCTACCAATGCAGGTGGGACCATGCGGATCACACCTTTTACAGGGGAGCCCTTTGTTAACAGAGGTTTATTGGGGGCTGAAGCAGGAGCCATTGTTTTTGTAGAGGGGGATTTAATACAGGAGAATAGCTCTGAAGTTAAGCTGAAAATAGGGTTGGTAGAGGAAGAACCGGTTCATGGTCAACTGCGGGTAAGCGGTAGCAGTGATCTTAACGGTTCCCTTTCAGTCGAGTTCAAGGGTGGCTTTATGCCTGAAATAGGTTCGGAATATAAAATTTTAGACCTTGATTTTGAGAATATAAATGATGAATTCACCCAGGTTAATATGCCAGAATTGACAGAGGGGCAATGGGACCTGACGGGCCTTTTAACTGCAGGGGAAATTAAGGTTGTAGATTGATACCAATAATATTAATATTCTGTGGATCGAGCAAACTCATTTTTTGTTAAGGGAATCAGAAAAAAGACCCCCTGATCTCTGTAGAGGATAAAAGGATTAAAAATCTATGAATATAGTGGAGAGAATCAGTTGTTTGCAAACCCTCCGGGTTTACCCTGGAGGGTTCTGGATTTTCGGGAAATATTATGGGCACTGATTGTTTTCAGGCCAGAAAAAATACAAAGGTAATTTTTGGAAATAGACCTTGCTGTCCAGGGCTTGCAATGCTAAAATTAAATAAAGGAAAAATTTTACTGGGAAAAGTTAGGATATAGAAAGGCCTTCAATTTTAATGGATCCCGGGTTTTTGAATTTTAAAACCATTATCAGCAGGATAAAGGAGGGGAGTGGCAGTAATTTGATTTACAGCCTGGAGGGTTTAATAATCGGAGGGTGGGTATTTGAAGGATTTGGTTCAGCGGGATATCAATGGTATAATTAAAGGAGGCCAGGGTATGATTGCGGGAGAAACAACTGATCATGACCGCCTGTTTAAAGAACTCCTGACCACTTTTTTCCACGAATTCCTGGAACTATTTTTTCCCCAACTTAATGAACTTTTTGATCCGGAGAGTTTTAATTTTCTGCAGCAGGAACTCTTTTCTGATATAACTGTCGGGGAGAGGCATGTTGTTGATCTGCTGGTGGAAACCAGGCTTTTAGGGGAAAAAGGAATCATTTTAATTCATATTGAACATCAGGCCCGGGTTGAAAAGGATTTTTCGGAAAGAATGTTCATCTATTTTTCCCGGCTGTGGCAAAAATTTCGCTGCCCTATATTGCCGGTTGCCGTTTTCAGCCAGGAAGAAGAGAGTGTTCAGGATGGGATCCTGGAAATGAAGCTACCGGTACTGGAGGTATTAAGATTTGCCTATTATCCGGTGGTTTTAAAAAATCTGGACTGGAGAGAATATTTGCAACAGGATAATCCAGTGGCAGCAGCTCTTTAAAGTAAAATGGGTTATAGATCGGAGGAGCGGGTTCGGGTCAAGCTGGAGTTTTTAAAAATTCTGACCCGTTTACAGCTTAATCTGGCGGAGAAGGCTTTATTAACTGGTTTTTTTGAAACCTATCTACAGTTGAATAAAGAAGAAGAGAG
>PWFE01000040.1 GCA_003554115.1 Haloferacaceae archaeon
GATTGCTGTCCCGAAGACGGGGTCGCCCTCGCTGAATTCCGCAACGCCGTCGCCGACTGCCGCAACTGTGCCGGCCACGTCGACGCCGGGGATCATCGGCAGCGTGAACGGCTCGTACGACCCCTCCCGGAAGTAGGTGTCGACGGGGTTGACGCCCGCGCCGTGGACCTCAACGAGGACCTCCGCTGCGGCTGGTTCGGGGCGGTCGATCTCGTCGACCTGCAGTACGTCAGTGCCGCCGTACTCGTGAAAGCGAACTGCGCGCATACCGGAAAGTACGCCCCGGCCCTCAAAAAGCGAGGGGCTACTCGCTGTCGGCGTCGGCGACCATCGCACGGAGGCGGTCGACGCGCTGGTCAGTGGGTGGATGTGTCCAGAAGGGCACCGGCAGGTCGGTCTCATCGGCCGGGGGCAGAATGTCGAGTGCGCCAGCCGAGCGTTTGAACGCCCGCAAGTCCTCGGTGGGTCGACCGCGGTTGCGCTCAAGCGTTTCGAGCGCGCTGGCGAGTGCAGCCGGCGAGCCCGTCAACTCGACGGCTCCGCGGTCGGCGGCGAACTCTCGGCCCCGAGAGAGCAGCGCGAGGCTGCCCAGACAGAGCCACGTCTGGATTGTGGTGACGCTTTTGACAACCGCCCAACTCACGAGTTGGCCGATGTAGACGAACATGACGAGGCCGTAGGTGTACACTGGCTGGAATTCGGGTCGCTCGTCGCTGCCGACGTGTTCGGCGATCAGCAGCGGCACGAGGAGATGGCCCATCAGTCGACCGTCGCCGTTTGCCAGATGGCTAATCTCGTGGGCCAAGACGGCCTCAATTTCGGCATCGTCGAGCTGGCGGATGAGCCCGCGCGTAAGGACGATTGTGCCCTCCTCGCGGCCACCGAGCGCGTAGGATTCCGGGCGCATCCGGGTGACGATTCTGACCTCTGGTTCGGGAATCCCGGCCTGCTGGGCCAGCTTTCGGGCGATTGCAGCGATTTTGGGATGGCGGTCGACGGCCAACTGGCCGGTCGTACCGAGTTCGGTTTTGAACTCCCTGATCTCGGCTTTGACCGGTCCGAGATAGCGAATCGGAAGCAAACACAGCCCGAGCACAAGCACGCCGCCAAGAAGTGTCGACAGCGAAACCCCACTGAGAACGCCGGTGACAGCACTGCCAACTGCAGGGGTGACGAACACTGAGAGGAGATAGACGGCGGCGAGAACGCCACCGACGACCATTCCGCCGGCGACCGCGGCAGCGACCAGTATAATCGAGACAGACACGAGTGCGATGGCTCCGAGCGACGCAAGCATGCGAACCGCAAGCGAGAGCCGAACTCGACTGCCACCAATCATTGTCGGCTGTTGGGTCGGCTGACAGATAGGAATTTCCGTCCTACTCGCTGTCGACTTCTTTACGCCCCGTCACCTTGTCGGGAATCAGCCGGAACGTCCGATAGGGGATTTCGGCCGGTGGACGTTCAAAGACGTCGACCGTGGGGATGTCGACGGCCCACAATCCTTGGAGAGCAGCCGAATCGTACGGGGCGTCGGTGACCTCGGTGAGCCGACCGGTGGCGATGACGCTCCGCCAGCCCGCCTTGGTTTCGCGGTGGACGACAAACGAGACGGGGTTGTCGACGAGACGCTGTTTGCGGCTGCCGTCAGGCATCGAGAGCCGAAAGTAGATGCTCACGGCGTCGGCGAAATACCCATACGAGACGGGAAGCGACACCGGCGGTTCGTCGACTGAGGTCGAAAACGACAGCACGCCCGTGCCACCGTCGCCGAGGAACCTATCGCGTTCGTCATCGGTTAACTGGACCCAACGAAGCCCCTGCATAGATGAACAAACGATAACAAGACACATAATCCCACGCAGTAGTCGGATTTGTCGACTGTCATCGAAGACAGTCAGTCAGTAGAACGGCCGGGAGTTGTCCACTATTCTACAACCTCGACATCAGTGAACTCGAATCGCGCGCCGCCGCTGGCACTTTCGGTCAGTTGGAGATTCCAGCCATGCGCGTCGACGATTTCTTGGACGATTGCCAGCCCCAGTCCGGTTCCCTCCGACTCGCCGGAGTATCCCGACTCGAATACCTGTTTGTGGTCGTCGCTTGGGATGCCACTGCCGTCGTCTTCGATATAAAAGCCGTCTGGAAGTTGACCGATAGTGATGGTGACATCTGTTCGGCCGTGTTCAATCGAATTTCTGCAGAGGTTTTCGATCAGTTGGGTGAGTCCTAAGACGTCGGCACAAATCGAGTACTCACGGTCGACTGTGAGTTCGAGTGTTGCATCGTCATGGACGATGTTCGCCCAGCAGGTTTCGGCGAGATCAGCGAGGACTACTGGTTCGAGGTCGACGCCCGCTGTTTCGCTGAACGCACTCTGCAGCAGGCCCTGAATGAGTGTCTCCATCCGATTTAGCGCGGTCTCGATTGTCGCGTGGTTGTCGTTCGGAGACTCCGATTCGGCGATTTCGAGATACCCTTGGGCGACCGCAAGTGGGTTTCTGAGGTCGTGTGAGACGATTCGGGCGAACGATTCGAGCCGTTCATTTGCGCGTTCGAGTTCCTGTTGTTGGACTTTCTTTTCGGAGATGTCTCGGGTGTTGATAACGTAGTAGCCATCGGATGTCGAATCCGACGAGGCGACAGATTCAACCCAGAGGTAGCTGCCGTCGGCTGTCAGATGCCGGTACTCGACGGCTTCGATGGTAAACGTCTCGCTGTCGACGACATTTATGAATGCATCATACACCCGTTTGCGGTCGTCTGGATGAATAAGATCCGTACACGGGACGCCGACTAACGCTGCTTGGTCGAACCCACAGAGCCGTGCAATCGCTGGACTCTGATACCGGACGACTCCCTTCTCATCAAGCACTGAAAGGAGATTCGTCGAGTGGAGTGGGATCTCTTTGAGCGAGATCTCCTCTATGGAACCCTCCGGTGGTTGTGAGTGGCGTTGCGTGTCGTCTCCCATAGCTACTACAGCCGCCGTGAGATATTATATGTGCTCTTGTGATGGGTAGCGAATCGCCTGTTTTCGACGTTTCAATGAGGGTCTCCAGAAATCGATGACGCGGGCCGTCGACCGTTCAGTCCAAAAGGTCCGGTGTGTCGCGTTTGGCCTCGCGCTCGTCGACAAGGTGGTCGATGAATGCTTCTGGGTCGAC
>PWFE01000115.1 GCA_003554115.1 Haloferacaceae archaeon
CCGACGAGTCCGATGTTCACCTCCGGTTGTGTTGTCTGTTGTGTCACCATTGACCTCCTCAGAGGAATCTTGTGAAAAATTCGCCCCGAACGACTGATAAAGGTGCTGTTCTCACTGCGGACCGTCACACAGTGACGTGGATACACACTCAGGGCGGTTGGGTGAGACAGACACACGCCCCGAGAAGACTGCAAGACTCGCTCTCGCATGGGCCGACACGTCGGTCGACAGGTAGTGTTCGAACCGATGTTATCACAAAAGTAGCTTGTGACTACGCTTTGGATAGTTCGTTATACGCTCTCTAACTGTTGTCGATACTCCCGACCGAACGCCCGTCGACGAACGGTTGCGGCCGCCGCGTCAGGCTCGTTTTGATAGCTCGCCGCAACCACGGTGTCGGCGAACCAAACAGGGTGCCAGACCACCGAGGCGACGTTGGCACCACCTATAAGGTCGACCTCGTAGTCGGGATGATCATCACACCACTCCTCGAACGTCTCGCGCGAGCCATGAATAGTGGTCAACAGTGAGGCGAACAGCGCGTCGCGGGCGGTTTCGATCACCTCGCCAGTGACTCGCTCGGCGTACTCTTGACTGTCAAACGCCATTGATTTCGCGGTCTCTTTAACAACGACCTGTGCGGCCGGGCCGGCCGCAGTGTAGGCCTCGCGGGCCGCCGCAACCGACTCGAACTCGTAGACACCATCGGTTTCCATGCCGTCGACACAGCCGGGGTAGGTTAGGATTCTTCGCTTTCGCTGGCGGGCCCGTGCTGTTGCATTCGGTCGGTTAACTCGTGGGCCTCTCGGAGAATCGCCCGCGCGTCGGCATCAAGCGCCTCAACAGTTTGCTGTGAGCCGACAATCGCTGGTCGACTCTGAGTGCTGTCGAGCGGGGAATCGGCTGGATGGTCGTGGTCGTCGGTTTCTTCGGCCCGGTCGGCGACCAATGCGGCGAGCTCCGGACGCGGGATCGACTCCCAACGGTCGACTGATAAATCGCCAGCGGTGGCTACCTCAACGAGCCATTCCTCGTGGTCCGCTCCGTGGAGAATAGCAGTCACCGCCAGATGGTTCGCACACTGCTGGCTGTCGACGAATGGCTCTTCGCAGACCGGACACAGACATCCCATCAAGCCGAGGTAGGCAGGTCATACCTAAAACAGCGGTGGTTCTCAGGAATCCGTGGGGCGGTAAACTAACACGAGCGCGGCTTCGCCGTCGCTGTAGTAGCGCGGAATCCGCCGGAACGGCTCGAAGCCTTCGTCAGCGTACAGCTGTCTGGCGACCGTGTTGGTCTCTCTGACTTCGAGTTTGATTCTGCTCACTCCCTCGATCAACAGCCGCGAGACCGCTCGCTGCAACAGGGTCCGGCCGAGCCCGTTCCGGCGGCACTCGGGGTCGACGGCGAGATCCTTGATATGACCGAGATGGCCGCCGTAGTTGGCCATCCAGTCGGCGACGACGTATCCCAACAGCCGTCCGTTCTGTTCGGCGACGAGAAACGCTGGCTCGCCCAAAAACCGTTCGAACGCCGAGTACGACCACGGCTCGTCGAAAATTCGCTTTTCGAGACGATAGATCGAAAGCAGGTCGACTCGCGTCGCTTGCCGGATGGTTGTCTCGCCGTCGACTGTCGAACCGGTTGCCACAAAATCGCTACGTGGTCGAAAATAAAAACGCCTCGGGTCGCCTACGGACTGTCGAGGCGAGTGCGCATTTCGGCGAGCACTGTATCAATCGTACTGACACTGAACAGGTCGGGTCGCTGGTCGACGACCCAGACGTAGAGAACGACACCTTGGACGACAAAGACGTTCGTACAGAGGAAAAACAGTGCCTCCTCAATGGGGAGGCTGCCGAAGCCGGCGCCGATGGTATGCTCGCTCGAAATAACCCAGATACCGAGTTCGATTGCGATCCAGTCGGCGACCCACAGATACAGCGTTGGCACGCCGATGGCGACCGCAACGCGCCGCCAGACAGCCAGCAGGTAGCTGATGCCAAAGCCCCACTGAATCGCCAGAATGGGCCCGGACCACCAGAGCAGCGATCCCAGATAGAACGTCGACTGTGTGCCCATCAGCCACCAGCCGCCCGCAGAGATGCCGAGCCCAGCGGCGACGCCGACGATCCGATGCCATCGTGGGAGTGACAATGACATCTCAGCCCGCGGCATGACGTGATACAACCAAAAGCCCGTCAAAAGCGGCTGGAGCACGAAGAACATGTACTCTTCGAGTGGCGTATACCAGATCGTCGTGATCACCGCGCCGTCGCCGTACCACCAGACGCCTTCGGGAATCATCATGTTGGTCCACGGCGTCGTATACAGCACCGCAAGCGCGATAATGATCGCAAGGCCGGAGTGTGCTGGTTTCCCCCATGATGCACCCTCCCGGCGATATGCGAGCCAGCCGAGCAGTAAAATCGGCGGGATCACAAACACCGCATGGAACTCAAGGTAGGTGAGCGGTACCCCCATCAGTGCCCACCAACCGGATACGGTCGCGCCCCCAACGCCGGCAGTACCCTGTGTTCCATGGCCGTCAGCAGATAGGCCGACTGAGCGTATAGGTGTTTGACCATACCAGTCAGGGATTGAGTTGGTTCGTGTCGTGACATAAACTATTAGGCAGCCTCGACGTATGCTTCGACAAGTTTCTGTTCGGCCGCCCGTAGATGCTGATGGAAGGTCTGACGGGTTATGCCCATCGTCTCGGCGACTTGCTCGCCGTCGACCGGCCGGGGCCACTCGAAGTAGCCGTTGAGTTGGGCGGCCTTTAGGGCGGCGCGCTGGCGATCAGTGAGTCGTTCGTCGACAGCCGCAGCGAACTCCTCGGGGCGGCGTTCGCGTCGGTCTCGGTCGGTTCGAGCACGCAACTCGACCGTCTCGTAGCTCTCTCTGAGCGTATCCAGCAGCGAGCGAACGTCCTGTTGGGGTGGCACCTCAACCGTGAGCCGAGCGGTGTCGGCACTCGCCGTCAGTTCAGTGATGACACCACCCAACTCGGCGAGTTCGTCGTCCGGGGCGGTGCCGGCCAGTTGGACTGCCAGCGTCGTTTCGGTGTCTGTCTCCGAGACGAGCCGTGCAGCATTGACCGAGGCGAGTTCTCTGAGCGTCTCGATGTCGACGGACCCCTCCGTGGACAGATACAGCTCACAGTC
>PWFE01000018.1 GCA_003554115.1 Haloferacaceae archaeon
CACGGGCCAGGTATCCATCATCTCGCGCTTGGGACCGACGATATCGAGGCCGCACTGTCGACCGCTCGTGCGTGTGGCGTCGAACTGATCGACGACGAGCCACGGCCCGGCGCGTGGGGCCACGAGGTGGCGTTTCTGCATCCGAAGTCGACTGGTGGGGTGCTCGTCGAATTTATATACACTGATGGCCACTGAAACAATCGGGCTTATTTATACAGTATAACAGATAGTTGATCTTTGTGAATATCTATTCAATAGCCGGGATAGCTACTTACGATCCATCGATGAATCATACTGTCGCTGGTGTTCACGAATTGTTCTTGCAACCTCTTCATGATCTGGTACACCTCTCCATGGAATTTGTGTACCATCGGAAGTTCGAACGGCGATGTCACCAATGCCGAACAGCTTTGCGATAATACTCTGTGAAGTGTCAATTCCCTGAACATCAGAGATTCGATACTCACGTGATTGACTTCGAATAAGTCCAATATCCATTTTGATGCGCTCGTCAGTAACAATATACCTTGATTGCATTCTTGCAAATGCAACATACCCAACAATAGGGGCCGCGAAGATTAGTCCACCAACAATTCCTTCTAGACCTCCTGAAAGACCTACAAGAAGGAAGAATCCAGCCAACGCGAGTAGCTTCCACCAGAGTCCCCATCCTGGATGGCGGTTTTGAAGTACCATCTCGCCTTGCATTGTATTTATTCCTTCAGTCGATACACTGTTTCCCATTCCAGTTTTATGGCTTGTCTCTCCTGCCATGATTAATCCAATATATTTGTAGTTATTAGGTCTTTCTTTACACCATATATTTGTCTTACTGCATAATAATATATTTGTCTGTTTGTCAATTCTGCGCATTTGATTAAAGTTGTGACATTTAATCGATTTGTAGTGTAATTATTTAACTATAAATGACAAATTTGAATCACACATCATTGTGGATTTTAGGTCCTCAGACAGAGAATTTTTGTCACCTAGCTATCTATGTATTCGTGTAGCGGCTACTAGGTGTACAATTGTATCTGATTCGCAACTCTCATCGCTGGTATTTTGATGGGAATACTCTTTACCGGTAAAACTAACATTCATGTAGAATGGTGACCCGGCATGTCGACTGATCGCGCGAATCCGGACAGCGTCGACCGACCCCTCCAGTCGATTCGCTTTGTCGGCCCGTCGACGGCCGCCGTTCTCGACCGCGAGGGATACGACGCCAAAGCCATCACCGACAAGCGCCTCTCCTACCGCATGCTGGTCGACGCCGGCGTCAATCCGGGCGTAGCAGCCAAACTCCGCCGCGAGCACTCGCTTTCGTGGTCGTTCGGCGGCGGCGATTTGAACCGTCGGTCGGCACAGATCCGTGGGCTCGGCAGCGCGGAAGCCGCCTGGGTGGCGGCCTCAGCAGGCGACTGGGCGACCACAAGCGAGGCGTCGACCGACACCACCGACGATGCGACTTCTACTAGCCCGACACCGTGGCCGACTCACGGCGAGACACACCGAGAGCCGTCGGCCGATCCCCTCGCGGCGGAGGCTGCTTGGCGTGCTCGAAGCAAGCCGACGCCGGTCGATGAGCTAGCCAGTGTCGATGCGGAAGCAGCCAAGCGATTGGCCGAAGCCGGTATTACCTCCGTGCGACAGCTTGCGGCGATTGATGTCGACGAAATCGCCGACGTCTTGGGGCTCACAGAGCGCGTTGTCCGTGCATGCCAGCAGGCCGCGCAGACAGCCACTGAGTCACAGTAGCCTGAACACAACAATTCAATTACTGAACAGTTGTTGGCGGAGACAATAAATATAATTATTTTTATTGCGTTATTCAGTGACTGATCCCAAATCTCTGAGATTTTTACTACAAAATAAAATAATCCTGAACGCCCGAAATCGCTGTTGTGGGAGTCTCTAACGTATCAAATCCCGGGTATTGACCACAGCGTTTTTATCCTAGATTCCAGCACATACAACTGATGATCCCACACGCCGATGAGGCGATCACCCGCGACGGCAAGTCGCTGATTCTCGCCTACGACCACGGTCTCGAACACGGCCCAGTCGACTTCGAACCGAACCCCGCGACCGCCGACCCGGCGCGCGTGTTCGATATCGCCACCCACGACGCCGTCACGGCGATTGCGGTCCAGAAGGGAATTGCCGAGGGCTACTACCCCTCATATGAGGACGACGTCACCCTTTTGGCCAAGCTCAACGGCACCTCAAACCTCTGGATGGGCGAACCCAACTCCGCAGTGAACTGGACGGTCGAAAACGCCGCCGAGGTCGGGGCGGACGCCATCGGCTTTACGGTCTACGGTGGCTCAAACTACGAAATCGAGATGGTCGAGGAGTTCCGCGAGGCCCAAGAGGCTGCCCGCGAACACGATATGGGCGTCGTCATGTGGTCCTATCCACGCGGCCAAGGGCTGAAAAACGCGACCACGCCCGACACCATCGCCTACTCGACTCGCTTGGGTCTGGAACTCGGTGCAGACATTACAAAAGTGAAGTATCCCGGCTCTCCGGAGGCGATGGCCCACGCGGTGAACATGGCCGCCGACTCGAAAGTCGTCATGAGCGGTGGGTCGAAAACCAACGACCAAGACTTCCTGTCGACGGTTCGCAACGCGATGGATGCCGGTGCGGATGGCTTGGCGGTGGGTCGGAACGTCTTCCAACGCGATAACCCCGAACAGATTCTCGATGGCCTCGAAGCGGTTATCTTCGAGGAAGCCAGTGTCGAAGAGGCACTTGCGGTGATGGGCTCGGAACCAACCAACCCGGCGGCACTGGACTAATGAGCAACAACTACGAGCCAATCGTCGACGAAATCTTCGAGACGCTGGCTGAACTCGCCCCCGAAATTCGGGCCTCGCTGCCGGGTCGACGGGTCAAAAGCGACGAGACGAATCCCAGCGGCGAGACCCGCCTTGAGGCCGACGCCTACGCCGACGAACTCATCGAGGAAGCACTCGGGTCAATCGACGGCGTCGGCATCTACGCCAGCGAAGAGCAGGCCGAGCCGATCGATGTCGGCGACGGCGACGTCTCGATTGCCTGTGACCCACTTGATGGCTCTTCAAACATCAAACCCAACAGCCCGATGGGAACAATTATCGCTGTCTACGAGGGCGACCTCCCGGCCGGCGGCGACCGGCTGTTGGCTTCCGGCTTCGTTCTGTTTGGCCCAATTTTGACGATGACGGTTGCCCGTGACGGCCAAGTATATGAAGCAAACGTCGGCGACGGTGCGATCGAGATCATCAACGAGGACGTGACGATTCCTGCCGAACCAACCGTCTATGGAATGGGCGGGCGAGTCCCCGACTGGACCGAGGGCTTTGCGTCGTTTATCGACGAGATCGAAGATGAGTACAAACTCCGGTACGGTGGCTCGATGGTCGCCGACGTCAACCAAGTGTTAACGTACGGCGGGATCTTCTCGTATCCTGCACTCAAGTCGGCCGAAAACGGCAAGCTCAGACTGCAGTTCGAGGGGATTCCGATGGCGTACATCGTCGAGTCTGCTGGCGGCGTCTCTTCGGATGGCAGCCAATCAATTCTCGATGTCGAACCGACCCGGTTCCATCAGCGTGTGCCCGTCCACCTCGGCAACGAACAGTTGATCGAGCGCGTCAAAGCGCATCTGGCCGACGAGTAGTCGACTGCAAACTGACTGCAAACTGACTACGAGTCGACGCTCGTCCGAATTCGATCCACCGGCATTCAGAGCACAATTATTTTGCGTCGGTATCGAATACAATAACGTATGCAAGTGGCGGGAATCGTGACACGGCTAGAGTCTGCGTTGGGGGAGTTTGTTTCGCCGGAGGTCCGGATTGCGGTGAGCCTTGGGGTGGTGGTTCTCGCACTGGCTGCGGCTGGCGTCGTTATTCCGCGGGCAGCCAACCGAGGCCGGCGGCTGACTGCTCGGTGGACACACAACCGTTTCGGTGACCGCGTCGACGAACTCGCCACCCAGATCGAGGCAATCATTCCGATTCCACAGCTAGTTGTCGTGGTCGTTCGAGCCATCCAACTGTTAGTGATCGTGCTGACAGCAATTGCGGTACTGATCGTCTGGGGGCAGACCGATATTGCGTGGTGGGTTGTCGGCCTGCTTGAGTCGGGACTGCCGACAGTGACAAGACTTGGCGTCACCGCCGGGCTGTTACTTCTCGCGGCACTCGCCAACAACCTCTTACAGCAGGGTATCGCGGAGTTCACCGCCGAGGCCAACAACGTAACGGCGCATCAAGAACAGATACTCACACGTGTTGGACAGGTCGCACTCATCATAATCGTTGGTCTCGGCGTGTTGAGTGTCTGGAACATCGAGATCGGCGGTGTTCTCGTTGGTGCGGGCTTCCTTGGAATCGTTGTCGGTATGGCTGCCCGCCAGACGCTTGGGTCGTTGATTGCAGGGTTCGTCCTGATGTTTTCGCGGCCGTTCGAAATCGGCGACTGGGTGAGTATTGGTGATCACGATGGAATCGTCACCAAAATCACGATTATGAATACGCACCTCCGCAACTTCGATGGCGAACACGTCGTGATCCCTAACGATAACGTCGCTGACCGAGCCGCAATCAACCGCAGCCGTGACGGTAAACTCCGGGTTCACGTCGAGGTCGGCGTCGACTACGATGCCGATCCGAACCACGCCGCAGAAGTTGCAGCCGAGGCAGTCAAAGACGTCGCAATCGTCGACGACAATCCGCATCCACAGGTGTTTCCCGTGGGGTTCGGTGGCTCGTCGGTCGATCTCGACATTCGCTTTTGGATTTCGCCACCGAATCCACAGGTACGCTGGCGGGCAACCGCCGCCGTGATTGAGGCGGTCAAAGCGCGCTTCGATACCGAATCGATCGAGATTCCGTTCCCACAGCGGACGGTTGGTCAGCGGGCTGTCGACGGAGAACGGTCGGTTGAACGAAAAGCCGAAATCGAGTCGACTGACTGATTGGCGAGTGACTGGTGTTGTTTTAGAGTCGATCGAAAACAGCGATAGACAGTACAAACACACCGATTTGAGCGGAGAAACCCGAACGCTCAAATGTGGTTTGGGCCAATGGAGGCTATGGATGTCGCGACGGCCCGTCGACGCTTTTCCCGTGCATCATGGGCGAACGTCGTCGGCAACGCGGCCAAAATCATTGTCGAGGGAACCGCTGGCATCCTCTTTGGCTCTGTTGCACTGATTGCGGATGCAGCCCACTCGGTTGCGGATCTGGTCGCCAGCATCGTCGTGCTCGTCTGGGGAAGTCGCTCCTACGATACCGCCGACGAATCGCATCCACACGGCCACGCCCGCATTGAGCCACTGACGGCGCTGTTCGTCGGGGCAGTGATTGTCTTGCTCGGGCTTAACCTGCTGTATGAATCCTCACGCGGTGTGCTGTTCGGGACGGACGTGCAGTTCAGTGTCTTCTTGCTCGCTGCACTGGGTTTTGCGATGGTTGATATGTATCTGGTCTACTGGTACACCCAACGCGCCAACGAGGGACTGGGTTCGACCGCGTTGTCGGCGCTGGCGACTGACTGTCTGAACGACCTGTATACAACGGTTGCAGCCCTTATCGGCGTTCTCGGCGTGTTTGTCGGCATTCCCGTGTTGGATCCACTGGCCGGTGGCCTTGTTAGCGTGCTCGTTATTTATCAGGGAATTGTGATCGCCCGAGAGAACGTCAACTATCTAGTAGGAGCCGCACCAACCGACGACAAGCGCAGCGAAATCCGCAACGAACTCACAGCGCACGATGGCGTCGAAGGCATCCACGATTTTACAGCATTCTACGACGGCACACGCATCGAAGTCGAAGTCCACGTCGAAGTCGACGGCGAGATGTCGATCCGAGAGGCCCACGACCTCGAAAGCCAACTGGTCGACGATCTCAGAGCTATCGAGGAGGTCGGTGATGCCCATATTCATCTCGATCCATCAGGACTCGGCGAGTGGAAAGCAGCCGTCGATCACGAACTCGATCGCGAGAGCTAATTACGGCAAGCGTGTTTCGAGAACGCGACGAATCTCACGGATCGTCGAGAGCACGGCCTGCCACTGTTCGATTGAGCCGGGAAGCTCTCGATTATCGAGATCGACCTCGTCGTTAATCGCCTCTTGAACCGGTCTTGGGTTATCAATTCGACGGAACGCGAGGTCTCGGCCACCTGCAACCTCGATGGTGACGGTTCCGTAGCCGAACAGCGAGCCGCGTGCGGACTGCTCGTAGGCCGTGTTTTGGACTTTCGACAGCGAAACGCGTCGAACTGATCGCCCTAAGACGCCGGTTTTTTCCCACACAGCGCGAGTTGTCACCAGATAGGTCGTCCGTTGAATCCACAGATAACTCCAGATCGGAATTACCAAGCCAATGAGCCCGACAGCAGCGAGCAGCGGGTCGACACTTACCGCAAGCCAGCCACCCAGAAGGGCGATACCAAGGCCCAACCCAACACTGCCGAGAACTGTCGTCAGCCGCGGTCGACCCTCCCAGACGACAGTTTCGTTCTCAGCCAGCCAACACCACTCGTTACTCATTGGTCGGCAGGGTCGTCGGTAGCGTCTGTTTCGTCGACCGGATCAACTGTGTCGGCTGAGGCTGCTGAGCCGATCGAATTCTCTGAAATACGCTCAGTGGACTCTCCGTCTGCAAGTACGGTGCGGATCGCTTGGAGTTCGGTTAAAATCGCCGTCAGCACGGCGTCGACGTCTTCATCATCGTCCTCACGGCTGGGGCCCTCGCGGCGTTCGATCTCTCGGCTGATGAGTTCTTGAATGTCGGCGGGTGCCGGGATGTTTCGGAACTGGAGTTCGACACCCGAACTGCCTGCGGTGCTGATTTCGACAGTGCCGTAGCCGAACTGTGCACCAACGGCCGTCTGGGTGTAGGAGATGTTCTGGACTTTATCAAAGCCGATCTGTTTGACATCCCGCGAGAGAATACCCCGTTTGCGGTAGAGCCCGCGCGTTGTCACCACGTAGTTGGTATTCGTATAACTCAGATACGCACTGACAACAATTGGAATCCCAATCAGGACAAACGACAGCGGAATTCCCACGACAAGTGCGGGAACAAGACTGCTTTTGTGTGGGGTCGACGACCACAGCACTTGCTCGCCGTCATCGAGGGTAAGCCATGATAAGTCGACCTCGGCTGTCGAGTCGTTGTCACTGCTGGAGGTAGGAGGGGACGCTTGTGTCATACAGAAAACAGACCGTCGATCCTCAAAACCGTATCGAAAACTGGTATTTTCGAACCAGAATTACTGAGAGAGTACTCACAGCATACAGTCGACACACTATCTCAGTAGTGCCACGGGAACTGTCGGAACTCAGGGTCTCGTTTTTCCAAAAAGGCATCTCGGCCCTCTGCGGCCTCATCAGTCATATACGCAAGCCGGGTCGCCTCGCCCGCAAACACTTGCTGGCCGACCATCCCGTCGTCGGTCGCATTGAATGCGAATTTGAGCATCCGCATCGCAGTCGGACTCTTTTGGGTCATCTCGTCGGCCCACTCCAGAGCTACGTCTTCGAGGTCGCTGTGAGAGATTGCGTCGTTCGCCATGCCCATGTCGACGGCCTCCTGAGCCGAGTAGGTCTTTCCTCTAAAGAAGATCTCTCTGGCCTTTTTTTGGCCGACCTGCTTGGCGAGATACGCCGAGCCGAAGCCACCATCAAAGGAGGCCACGTCGGGGTCCGTCTGGAGGAATTTGGCATGCTCCTCGCTAGCGAGTGTAAGATCACAGACTACATGCAGCGAGTGGCCCCCACCCACCGCCCAGCCGGGGACGACGGCGATGACGGGCTTGGGCATGGTGCGAATGAGTCGCTGGACTTCGAGAATGTGGAGTCGACCAGCCTTCGCCTCTCTGACCGCGGGGTCATCATCGGCGGCTGCCTCGTCGTCGTCGCGGTACTCATACCCTGAGCCACCACGGACTGACTGGTCGCCACCCGAACAAAACGCCCAGCCGCCGTCCTTCTGTGAGGGGCCGTTGCCGGTCAGCAGGACACAGCCGATTGAGGCCTGCTTTCGGGCGTGATCAAGCGCGGTGTACAGTTCGTCGACCGTCCCCGGCCGGAAAGCGTTACGGACCTCAGGGCGGTCGAAGGCAATTCTGACAGCAGGCACGTCCGTGCCGCGGTGGTAGGTAATATCCTCAAACTCGAAGGCGTCGACGGGTTCCCAGCGGTCGGGAGCAAAGAGTTCCGAAACCATACCGACCAGAGGGTTTGTGCGATTAAAAAGCCAGCCGAACGCCGTCTCTTTGGATAGCCCGAAGTGTGTAGATTTGATAATTCAAGCACAACAATAACATAAGATCGGCTTGAATGGTGACTAATGACTGCTGGCCGAGGGACATTCGACCGACAGTCGGCGTACGCACAACTGTACGCTGCAATGCAGTCCGACCGTCCCTTAGAAGACCGTCTGCGTGAAGCACTCGAAATCGGCGTCGACCAGTTCGGCGTCGACCTCGGCTATGTCGCCGAAGTCGATCAAGCGACCAACGACTGGGAGATCATCATCAGCACCGACCCTGAGGACCGTGCCGATCCGACTGGTCTCACAGAGAATCTCGACAGAACGTTCTGTCTGCGAACGATCCAACAGGAAGGAATCGTCGCCTTTCGGGATGTCGTCGAGGAAGGCCTTGCGGATCACTACAGCGCGGTCGAGTACGGCATCCAGTGTTATCATGGCGCGCCGATCATCGTCGACGGCGAGCCGTATGGGACCGTGTGTTTTTCCTCGTTCGATCCACGAGACGCCGCGTTTTCGGAGGCCGAGAAATCCTTTAGCCACCTAGTCGCCCAGATGGCCGGCTACGAGATCGAACAGCAGAACTACGAGGCCGAACTCGCCGAGCGTGCGGCCGAACTCGACGAACGCGAAGAGATTTCTCGGGCTGTTATCGACGCGAATTTCGATTTCGTCTTCCGGCTTGACCGTGAGGGCCAGTTCATCTACAGTGCACCCTCGGCGGTCGACGCCATCGGGTACGAACCCACCGAGCTTGACGGCGAATCGATCTCGCTTGTCCATCCGAACGAGGAAGTGAGTAAACAGGCTTGGGAGCTGTTCGATCAGGTGTTAGCTGGCGAAACGATCGAACAGGAGTATCTCCCCATCGAAACGAAATCAGGGGAGATTCGATACGTCGACCTTCGAGCGACGCCGATCTACGACAGTGATATCCCACCAGCAGAGCGAACCGCCGATGATGTCGTTGCCGTCCAAGCGATGAGTCGGGACGCAACCGACCGGAAGCGACGCGATGGGCTGATCAGCGTTATCAACCGGGTGCTTCGGCACAACCTCCGGAACGACGTCGGCGTGATCAACGGCTATGCCGAGATGCTCGAATCCCAACTCAGTGGCCAACAGGAGACGCTTGCCCGCCGGGTTCGAACCACCTCGGGTCGACTGCTTGATCTCAGTGAGACAGCCCAAAAGCTCGAAGCCAATCTCGACACCCCGACAGACCGACAGCCAGTTGATCTGTGTGCGATGATCGACCGAGTCGTCGACCAACACCGCGAAGTGTATCCTGACGCCACACTCTCCGTTGCGGCTCCCGACCGAGTAGTGATCGACAGCTCGCCACGGCTGGAGACGGCGATCTGGGAGCTGGTCGACAACGCCGCCAAACACGCCGGGGAGTCTCCCACAATCGAAATTGAGGTCGACCGAATTGACTCACATGTGGTCTGTACGGTTCGGGATGACGGCCCCGGGCTCCCCGAACTCGAACGGTCGGTGCTTGAGACCGGCGAAGAGACCTCGCTGGTCCACGGCCGCGGGCTGGGGCTGTGGCTCGTCTATTGGATCGTCACGGGTCTCGATGGCTCGGTGTCGATGATCGACCCACACGGCGGTGGCTCGGCGATTCAGCTGCGGCTGCCGCAAGCCAGTAGGGAGTGACGGTCAGTTATCTGGTGAGTCGACCAGCGACGTCTCGCCTTGGCCAGCGGTCATCGCCTCGTCGAGCACCTCGGACGGATCGCGTCCCGCACCGTTGAGGCGGTGTTCGACCCGCCAGCCCGTCGACTCGTCGTACACCGCCACAATCGCTGTTGAGTCGGTCTGGACGACGACGCGGTTCGAGAGCTCTTTGCCGCCGTGGGCTTCCGAGATGAGCGGAATCGCCGTCCGGATCGCCTCGCTGTCTTCGAGTTTGGTGAGTTGGGCGGTCGTGATCCTGCTGTCCGGAAACGACTCAAGGAGTGTGCCTTCAGATCCCATGGGCGTGCTGTGGGCTTCGGGAGTATCAACTCGTTGGACTGTCGAGGGCTGCCAACTGTCTGCTGGAGACGCCGGCCGAGCGCAGTCGACCCAGAGCGACACCCCTTTTTTATAGTATCCTGAACACCAGCTATGGACCCCAAGCGGGAGCTTTCGAGCATCGATCTTGCCGCACTCGTCACCGAGTTGGGCCGGTACGAGGACGCAAAGGTCGACAAAGCGTATCTCTACGGCGATGATCTACTGCGGCTGAAACTCAGAGATTACGACCGCGGTCGCATTGAACTGATGATCGAGGTCGGCGAGATCAAACGCGCCCACATGGCCGACCCCGACCACGTGGGCGACGCCCCGGGTCGACCGCCCAACTTCGCGAAAATGCTGCGCAATCGCCTCGGTGGCGCGGATTTCGCTGGTGTCTCGCAGTTCGAGTTTGATCGAATCTTAGTTTTCGAGTTCGAACGCCCCGACGCCAATACGACCGTTGTCGCCGAGTTGTTCGGGCAAGGAAATATCGCCGTCTTGGACGAACACGGCGATGTCGTCCAGAGCCTTGAGACGGTGCGACTGAAATCCCGCACGGTCGCCCCGGGCTCTACCTACGAGTTTCCGGATTCGCGGATTGATCCGCTGTCGGTGAGCTACGACAAATTCAGCCGCGAGATGGAGGCCTCGACCAGCGATGTCGTTCGCACGCTCGCCACACAGCTCAACCTCGGTGGACTGTACGCCGAGGAGGTCTGTACCCGCGCGGGCGTCGAAAAGGAGTTGGCCATCGATGATGCCGACGAGTCCATCTACCAGTCAGTGTATGGCGCAATCGAGGACCTTGCGAGACGCGTTAAATCGGGCGAGTTCGATCCTCGGATCTATCTCGACGACGATGGCCGGGTCGTCGACGTCACTCCCTTCCCTTTGGCCGAACGCGAGGCCGAAGGACTTGACGAGGAGGCCTACGACAATTTCAACGACGCCGTCGACGAGTACTTTTATCGGTTTGATCGCTCGGCCGACAAGGAAGACAGCACCGAACCGACCCAAAGTCGACCGGATTTCGAGGCCGAAATCGCCAAACAAAAGCGAATTATCGAACAGCAACAGCAGGCCATCGACGGCTTCGACGAACAGGCCGAAGCCGAACGCACGAGAGCCGAGGCGCTGTATGCGAACTACGATCTGGTTGATGAGATTCTGACGACGATCCAGAACGCCCGAACCGAAGGAGTCGGATGGGACGAGATTGACGAAACCCTACAGGCCGGAGCCGAACAGGGCATCGAGGCCGCCAAGGCCGTCGTGGGCGTCGACGGCTCGAACGGGACGGTGACAATCGACCTGGGCGAGACGCAGGCGACCATCGACGCAACGACAGGTGTCGAGAAGAACGCCGACGAACTGTACAAGGAGGCCAAACGCGTCGAGGAAAAAAAGGAGGGTGCGAAAGCCGCCATCGAAAACACCCGCGAGGAGTTGGAGGCGGTCAAAGCCCGTCGAGACGCCTGGGAGGCCGAGGACGTCGACGAGGATGACGACACCGAGGAAGAGGACAAAGACAGAGAAGATGTCGACTGGACAACCCGCAAATCCGTTCCGATCAAGCGAAACGAACAGTGGTATGAGCGGTTCCGCTGGTTCCATACCACCGATGGCTTTCTCGTCATTGGCGGCCGCAACGCCGAGCAGAACGAGGAGTTAGTCAAGAAGTATATGAGCCGCGGAGACAAGTTCTTCCACGCCCAAGCCCATGGCGCGCCGGTGACGATTCTGAAGGCCACAGGGCCGAGCGAGGCCGCCAAGGATATCGACTTTCCCGACTCGACGCTCCAGCAGGCCGCCACGTTCGCGGTCTCACATTCGTCGGTCTGGAAAGCCGGCCAGTACGCCGGCGACGTCTACATGGTCGACCCCGATCAGGTTTCAAAAACCCCCGAAAGCGGCGAGTACATTGAAAAGGGGAGCTTCGTGATCCGGGGCGACCGAACCTACTTCGACGATACTGCCGTCGATCTGGCAGTCGGGATTCAGTGTGAGCCCCAAACTCGCGTTGTCGGTGGACCAACGTCCGCGGTCGAAGCCAACGCCGCGAGTCATATTCGGCTCCAGCCCGGCAAGTTCGCCCAGAACGATATGGCCAAACGGTGTTACCGGACGCTCAAAGAGCAGTTCGTCGACGGTTCGTTCGTCCGAAAGGTTGCCAGTCCTGACCTCATTCAAGAGCATCTGCCGGCCGGCGGCAGCGAGCAGGTCGACTGAGCGGCGAGGCTGTTGGCAATTTAAGTAACTCGATACACTGTCTTTTCCGAAAGATTGTCTGTTGACAATAACTCCGAGCAGTCGGGAAGAAAGTTCAATACAAGATAGATGAGGTAGGTTGGTGAAATTGCGCGATCATGTCAGAGATTATTTAAATACGCGCAACTGAGGCCAGATTATGGAAATTCAGGAAATCCTCGTTTTCTTCGCTGTGCTGGGCGGTGGAGCCTTCTTGTGGTACGGTGCTTCGAAGCATTTCTACAAAATATGGCTGATTAAAAAGTCAACCGAAGCACAAATTCATAACGCAGCAAGCACCGATGGTTTTGTAAGAATACATGGAAAAGCACAGCAATCTAACGACGTCTTGGAGTCTCCTATCGAAGGCGCCGAGTGTTTATCATATGAATATGAAATTGAGAAAAACACCAGAAACGGTGCAACGAAGGAGCATAATGCTTGGTGGAAAAGTCTGGATGATGGCAGCGAATCTGTTGAATTCACCGTTGAAGACCCTACTGGGAAAGCAAACATACAGACAGACGCAGTTTCGCTTGAATACGATACCGTACACATGATTTCAAATGAATCAGAAATCCCAGAGAATGTCGGTGTGGATCTCATTCAAATTGCGAAACAGGGCCTAGAATCTAAATCAGGAACGATAAATCGAAACCGAAGAATACGGCTCAGAGAAGGCACGATTCAACCTGATGATCGCATATTTGTACTCGGTGAATTTGTGGATGAAAATGGCGTGATAAATCTGGATGCCACTGGACGGACGTACATTTCAAACAGAGGCGTTGATGAAGAAATCAAACAATTAAGGAAGCCAGCGATCAATAGTTTTATATTTGGGTTTGTTTTTGTGTCTTTCGCAGTAATCGCTGCCGTTGTGAATCTACTGTAGAATGGACGTGTAGTGCGGAAACACTGAACACACTCAGTGGTTTCGCGTGCAACGAGATACCCGCCATGGCGAACCCGAAGTGCGGACAGGTCGGGACGATTGCCAACACGCCGGGGTTTATCATGGTAGACGGTCAACATCAGGCAGATACACAATGACGTTCCACGGCGGTAGCGATCTGTCGACGGTGTACGACGACGCACTGGATTCCGGCTTCGGCCTTATCGCAAGCAATATCGCCGAACCGAATACGATGATCGGCCTGATCGAAGGAGCCGAACGCGTTGATTCGGATCTGCTTTTGCAGATGAGCAATGGAGCCTGTACCTTCGCCGGCAACGG